>NZ_JBLWEM020000022.1:0-102515 GCF_048287365.2 Candidatus Electronema sp. JC
GAGGATCCACCCGTTCCCATTCCGAACACGGAAGTTAAGCTCTCCAGCGCCGATGGTACTGCACGGGAAGCTGTGCGGGAGAGTAGGCCGCTGCCGAATCCTTGTTCAAGCCGTTCATCACAGCCCTCGCAGGCTGCGGTGAACGGCTTTTTTGCGTTCTGCGTAAGTGGGAGCAGGGGCAGAAGAAGCCTGCCGGGGCATCGAGGAAGCTGCTGGATTTGATGGAGAGGAAGGGTGTGAAAATTTTCCTGTAGCAAGTTCAAGTTTCGTATCTTTTTTATTGACATTCTCCCTCAAAAGGGGAAGAATGCAGTCTTCACGCAGAATGTCCCTCATCAAAACGAACAAGGTGAATCAAAATGAAACGTATTGTTCTGTCGATAGGTTGTGCGTTATTCCTTTCATTATCTATGACACGCCTCTCAATAGCGGCAGAAGCAAAAATTGCAACTGCGTTCATCTCCAAAGATAATGGCAAGTTTGAAATTCATGTCGAAGGAATTTCACCCAGTGATGTCGTCGGATTTTACGTGGATAACAGTAATATTGACAAACAATTGGCAAAAAAGAAAGCCATAGTCGAAAAATTTGGAGAGGGGTTCATAATGACCATAGATTATAACTTTGTGAAACAAGGGAAAATTTTTTATATAGATACGACACAGGGGTGGTTGAGCTACGAAATCAACGATGCGCTTGTTAAGATTGAACAGCCAGCTAAATATTCAGTGCAACCGCAGGCTCAGGCTTCATCAGTATCAAATAATGTTACGATTTATGGCCATACAAATTTCTATACGCCAAATAAATGGTGGGGATGTTCAAAATCAAACGCAAGTGGGGCATATATCAGAATACGGCGTGATCTTTATCCAGCGGTTGATTACGACACATATGCAAATAGTTCAGGAGACTACACCAAAACATATCCGAACCGCAGTGGGAGTAAAATCATTTTTAGTGTTAAAAAAAGTAGCGTGTCAAACTGGACGACCAAATATGTTTGCACCAAAGGGCCATGCGCATACAAAATTAATCTTGACCTTTACTCTCCTGGATGTAGGTAGCACCTAATTACATAGGCTGCGCAGATGAACATCTGCGCAGCCTATGTCCACCCATTTTCTTTTGTTTCTCACTCCACCCTCCGACACACCTCCTCGGCCTGCTTCCTCTGCGCGTCCAGCCGCTTTTCTGACACGGGAAACGCCGTGCCGATTTCCGGGGCGAAGACCGAGACCTTGAACTCTTCCACCATGCGCCGGAACAGGGCCAGCTCCTCGCGGCAGGCAGGGCAGCGCGGCCCGCTGTTCTCCTGCGTCAGCCGCCGCAGCTGCTCGATAAACGGCTGCACCCGCTTGGCTTTTTCGGCATCCTTCAGCGGAGCGTGCTCGGCCCGCTCAATGCGCTTGGCGAGGGCGAGCAGCCAGCGTTTACGCTCGGCCAGCTCCGCCAGTGGCAGCGCGGCGAGAAAATCCTGCGGCATCAGGCCCTCAAGGAGCTGCTGATATTCGGCAAAGCGGACATGTCCGCCGCCAACAGTGCCGCTGCGCTGGCGGCTCTGCGTCAGCACAGTCTGCGCCTGCCGCCGCACTGCGAGCAAGTCCATAATTTGATTGAGCAGGGCACGCGCTTGGCGCAATAAGCCCTGCTCCTTCAGGGCGGCGACAGTGGCGGCAAACTGCGCCTTGCTCGGCAGGCCATCCATCGTGTCTATCTGAAACAAGCGGTCAAGGACAGCAGCTCGCAGCAGTTCGTTGGCCGCCGCCGCACCGCCCTTCAAGCCCAGCGAGAGCCACGCTGCCGTCTGCCCGGCCACTGCTGCCTTGCACTCCCTGCTTATCGCCGGAATATCGCCCGGAAACTGGAGTCCGAAGAGGAAGCGCAGCCCGGAGCGGTTGAGCTGCTGTGCCTGCTCCGGGTCAGGGATATAGCGGAGCGCGACGCTCTGCGGCTGGCCGTTCTTTTCCTCAAGAAAAAGCGCAGGGTGATGCAGCCCGGTCATACGTTTCTGCGCATCGTGAACCGGCATGGGCGCAGGCGGCGTGTCAAACTCCCAGCTCGTCAGGCCCTTGCTTGCGGGCAGATTCGCGCCGCTGCTGGCAGGCGGATTGCCTTTCACGTTGGCTGTTTTCGGCAAGACGCACTGCTGCGCCAGCTCGTGGAAGCTGCGCGTGCAGAGCACAGGCTGGCCCTGTTCGTCGCACAAGCGGAAGCGCATCCGCAGATGTTGCGGCAAAGCGTCCAACTGCCAGTCCGCCCGCGTCACGGTCATCTGAAAGCGGCGGAGAATGGCCTGCTCCAAGGCCGGATAAAGCGAGCCATGCCCGACGCTGAGGCTGTCCAAAATGGCATCCGCCGCGTCTGGCAGCGGCACAAGCTGGCGGCGCAGACGCTTGGGCAGGCTGCGCAGCAAGGCCAAGACCTTCTCCGGCAGCAGGCCGGGCACCAGCCATTCAAACAGCGCGGGCGAGAGGGCCGCGCAGCAGGACGCGGGGATGTCCACGGTCACGCCGTCGTCCTCCTGCCCAGGCTGGAAGGAGTAGTGCAGCTTCAGGCGGCCCTGCGGCGTTTGCAGGGTCTCAGGAAAGCGATAGAGTGCCTCGCTGTCGGGCTGGTTGCGGCGGACATCCTCCTCTTTCATCCGCAGAAAAGCGTCCGCCTCCGCGCCCGGCTGCCGCTGCTTGGCCTTGTCACGGAGAAAGCGGTTGAGGGTGAAGCGGTCATAGACTTGGCCAAGCCGCTGCTCATAGAAATCGTACTGCGCCTGCTCGTCAACAAGCATTCCGCGCCGCCGCAGCCGCTCCTCCAGTTCTTCCAGCCGCCGCAGCAGGTCGAGATTGTGCTGCAAAAAGGGATACACCCCCTCCAGCCCGCCAGCAACCAGCGCGTCGCGGATGAAGATGGTGCGCGCCTCCTCAGCCGCCTGCTGGCTGATGCGCCCGTAGTTCACCTTGCGGTCGGCAGCGATGATCAGGCCGAAGAGCGAGACCTTTTCAAGGGCGACCACCTGCCCGGCCTTCTTCTCCCAGTGCGGGTCAGAGTACGACCGCTTGCACAAGTCACCGCCAAGTCGTTCCAGCCAGGCCACGTCTATGGTCGCGGCCATGCGGGCAAAGAGCTGCGAAGTCTGGACAAAATCCGTGGCCACCAGCCATTGCCCGCCCTTGTTGTACAGGCAGGAGCCGGGGAAGATCACTGCCTCGCGGTTGCCGCTGATGAGGTAGCTGTTCTTCTCCTTCTTCGTGGCGATGTTGCGCAGGAAACCGGCAGTGACGGCCT
This sequence comes from Candidatus Electronema sp. JC, assembly GCF_048287365.2. Lineage (NCBI taxonomy): Bacteria > Pseudomonadati > Thermodesulfobacteriota > Desulfobulbia > Desulfobulbales > Desulfobulbaceae > Candidatus Electronema > Candidatus Electronema sp. JC. Next base: position 3,283 of record NZ_JBLWEM020000022.1, read on the forward strand.
GATGCACCGCTTCCGGCGAGGCAGGCGCAGCCTCGTCCCCGCTCATCCGCATCAAGGCTGGGGCAAACTCCTCATGCTGCTTGAGAATGCGCAGGATTTGCTCATGGATGTCGAACCATTCCCGCATTCGCTGCCAGGAGCAGAAGTTGGTCGTGCAGAAGCGGCGCAGTTCACCGGATGATGGGGCGGAACCTGTAGGGGCAAAAGATTTTTTGCCCCTGCCATCCCGGCACGCATCCCCATCCATCGTAGGGGCGGTTCGCGAACCGCCCCTACACGCATCCCACAAGTTCACCAGCGTCAGCAGATCAGACCCCGGCGCGGCAAACTGGAGATGCGCCTGCCGCGCCTTCTCCTTCTTCTCCGCCGGGACAATGCGCGGGTCTTGAATGGCCAAAGCCGCCGCGATGATGCTCACTTCCCGCAGCGAACCCAGGTCCGCGCTCTCAATGATCATCCGGGAGATGCGCGGATCGAGCGGCAGCCGGGCCATGATCTTGCCGCGCTCGGTCAGGCGATGTTCAGGCGTGAGCGCGCCCAATTCCCGCAGCGTCCGGTAGCCGTCGCTGATTGACTGCGCTGCGGGCGGATCAAGGAAGGGAAACTGGCTGGGCGGCGGCAGATGCAGCGCGGTCATCTGGAGGATGACTTCCGCTAAGTTGGAGCGCAGCAGCTCCGGCAGCGTGAACTCTGGCCGTGCAAGGTAGTCCTCCTCGCTGTAGAGACGGATGCAGCGGCCCGGCCCGACGCGCCCGCAGCGGCCTTTGCGCTGATCGCAGCTCGCCCGCGAGACACGCGCCACCGGCAGGCTGGTGGTGCCGGAGCGCGGGCTGTAGCGGGAGATGCGGGCCAGGCCGGTATCAATCACCGTCTCGATGCCCGGCACGGTGATGGAGGTCTCGGCCACGTTGGTGGCGACAATGATCTTGCGCTGCTGTGCGGGCAAGAAGATGCGCCGCTGCTCGCCGCCTTGCAGACGGCCAAAGAGCGGCAAAACCAAGGCTTGACTCTCAAGCTGCTTCTTCAGCGCATCCGTGGTCTCAAGGATGTCGCGCTCGGTGGGCATGAAAACGAGGATGTCGCCGCCCGGCCTGCTCATCACCCGCCGCACCTGCTCGATGACCAGCCCGCTCAGGTCTTTGTCCGCCTCGTCCTCCTCCGAATCCGCGCCCGGCGGACAGTATTCGATGCTGACCGGGTACGTCCGTCCCTCCACCCGCACTATCGGCGCATCATTGAAATGCCGACTGAACTTCTCGGTATCTATGGTCGCGGAAGAGATGATCAGCTTGAGGTCGGGCCGCCGGGCCAGCACTTGGTGCAGGTAGCCGAGGAGGAAGTCTATGTTCAGGCTGCGCTCATGCGCTTCGTCAATGATCAGGGTGTCATAACGGCGCAGGTCGCGGTCGCCCTGCGTCTCGGCCAGCAGCACGCCGTCGGTCATGAACTTGATCTTGTTCTGCGGGCCTGTGCGGTCGCTGAAGCGGATCTTGCATCCGACCAGCTCCGGCGCGGCCAGCTCCTCCTGCACGCGCTCGGCCACTGAGATGGCGGCAATGCGGCGGGGCTGCGTGCAGCCGATCAGGCTCCTGCTTGCGGCCCGGCCTGCCTCCAAGCACATCTTGGGCAATTGCGTCGTCTTGCCGGAGCCAGTGTCGCCCGCGACAACCACGACTTGCTGCTGCTGAATGGCCCGGATGATCGCATCCTTGGCGGCGGAGATGGGGAGCTGAGGTGGGTAGTTTATGCGCATGATAGTCTGGACAGAGTGCGGTGCAGGATTCAGGCTGCCACTATACGGCCTTCCGCAGCAGGAGGCAAAGGAAATGAGGGCGTTGCTTCGTGGTTCTTGGTATTATATGGCAAGAAGAAGTGACTTTCTATCTTGAAGCCGATTATATCTGAGGAGAATATCATGGCATCACTGTCCATCCAGAGCGTTGACGAACAGCTTGCGGCTCTGCTGCAACAGCGGGCCGCAGCAGCGCGGAAGAGCGTCAGCCAGTTTGTTATAGACACGCTGCGGCAGCATCTCGGCCTTGATATGCCGTTCATCTGGAGGAGAAGTACAGATGAAGCGGGCCAAGATCTTTCTGGATGCCGATATCATACTCGATTTGCTCACACAGCGTGAGCCGCAACCACGTTGACAGCAAGAGCGGAGAGCAGATCATCAAGGGTTTCCTCTGCACGCTAACCCACCTCACCTGAACCCCTTTATGTCATCCGCCTGAACCTCTTCAGGCTGTTCACCTGAACTGCTTCAGGCAGATGATATGAACCCCTTCATGCTGGCAGCCTGAACCTCATCAGGTGAAACCGCCCTGTATCTGCCAGGCTGCCGCGCATTTTCGTTGACAAAAACCGCTGACCTGCTTAGGATGTTTTTTTACAGCATTTGCAAGGTCGTGTCACGCAGTCAACTCAACCGGAGAAGAGCTATGGCAACGATACAATGGCGGCCCGAAATCAATCCCCTGACCACACCGCAATCCTACCGCATCCGCTTTGCGCCCCGCAATGCGGCAGGCATCGAGGACATCGCCGCCGACATTGCCCGGCAGCATCCGAACTTCAGCAAGGCGGACATCCTGACCATACTCCGCGCCGAGGACGAGGCTGTTCAGGCCCGGCTGCTCAACGGCGAGCAGGTGACGAAAGAGGGCAGCTTCAGCTGGTATCTCTCCTTCACCGGCAGACTGGAAAGCCCGGACGAGCCGCTGCCGCCTTTGGACGACTGCCTTCAGGTCAATGTCCGCGTCTCGCCGCCGTTTCTCGCCGCCATCCGCCAGAACGCGCAGACCGAACGCCTGCCGATGGAGAAGAAGCTGCCGCTGATCAGCACGGCCAAAGACACCCTGCTGGAGCTGAAGGATGTGCTCAACCCGGCAGGCGCGCTCCAGCTCAACGGCGCTGACCTCTACTTTGACCGCACGCAGGACGGCAGTGAATGCGTGATTGAGGGCACCCAGAGCGGCAAAATCGTGCAGAAGCGGTTCATCAAGATCGAGGCCAGCGAGATCATCCTCATGCCGGAGCTGCCTGCGCAGGCGCATCCGTGGAACAACGAGCACACCATCTCTGTCACCACCCGCTACACTGAGCACGGCACGCTGCGCACCGGCGCCTACGAGCGGATGCTGCGCTCGCCGCTGACCTTGACCAACATGGGCCATCCGCATCCGCCGGAAACCGGCATTCTCACCGGCAGCGCGGCCAGCGCGTATGTCAGCGTCACCGGCGGCAGCGTGAGCGCGGATGAAACTCTGCGCATTCAAGTCATTCTTGATCTGCGGGCAGACGCGCTGCTCTTCAGCTTGCTCGACATGAAAGAAGGCGGCAGGGCAGGCGCGGCAATGACGGTCACTGCCAACGGCGAGCTGACCTTGCAGGGCTTTGCCGACTCAGCTGTGAGCAGCCTGACGGTGCGGGTGAATAATTACGCCGGATTGAAGGAGATGATCAGGAATGATTATGGCGGCAGGCTGGTGGATGTGCTGGATGTGAGAACGGCATAGGAGGCGCATTGCTGAAGTGGCGGCTGAACTTCTCAATTACTTTTCATGCGCCGCCAGCTCCCCCTTCAGTGAATGCTGCCCCGCATGATTGATCGTCACCATGACCAGATCACCGGGCTGGAGAGCATCCGGCCCGGCGAAATGCACAATGTGATTGCTGCCGGTGCGGCCCTGCACGCCTGATTCGCTGCGCCCTTCCACCATCACCTCGACGCTTCTGCCAAGGAAGTCCCGGTTGCGCTCCAAGCTGATCTCATCCTGCCGCGCCTGAAAGCGTTCCAGCCGTTCGCTCTTGACCTGCTCGTCCACCTTGTCGGGAAAGGCGGCGGAGCGGGTGTTGGGCCGGTCAGAGTATTTGAAGGAGAAGGAGCCGTGGAAGCGCACTGTCTCCAGCAGGCTCATGGTCTGCTCGAAATCAGCCTCAGTCTCGCCGGGAAAGCCGACAATCACATCCGTGCTCAGAGCGATGTCCGGGCGGAAAGAGCGCAGCTCGTCCACTTTCTCTAAGTACAGCTCACGGGTGTACTTGCGGTGCATCTGCTTCAGCACGGTGTTGGAGCCAGCCTGCACCGGCAGGTGGAAATGCGGACAGAGCTTGGGCAGCGCCGCAAAGCACTGCATCAGCTCTGTGGATAAGTCCTGCGGATTGGAGGTGGTGAAGCGCAGCCGCCGCAGGCCGGGCACTGCCGCTGTCATCTTCAGCAGCTCGGCGAAACTGACTGGCTGCTCCGCCACCGGATTGGTCGTGCCGTAGGAGTTGACGTTCTGGCCAAGCAGGGTGATCTCCCGCACGCCCCGGCTGACGAGCAGCTCCGCCTCCTCCAGTATGTCCGCGACCGGGCGGCTGATCTCGCGGCCCCGCGTGGTCGGCACAACGCAGTAGGCGCAGTAATTGTCGCAGCCCTGCATGATGGTGACGAACTTGCGGAATTCGGGCAGGGCAGGGGTGCTGCGCAGCAGCTTCTGGAAGGGCGGAATGACGAAGTGCTTGTCCAAGCCGCAGGCGGTCTCGCGCTTGCTTTTCCCCTGTTCCAAGCGTTGCAGCAGCTCCGGCAGCCGCCATATCTGCTGCGTGCCGATAACGATGTCCACGTGCGGCATCCGCTCGAAGATGCGCTCGCCCTCCTGCTGGGCCACACAGCCAGCCACAGCGATGCGCAGGCCGGGCCGCCGCCGCTTCTCCTGCCGCAGCGAGCCAAGCAGACTGAAGAACTTCTGCTCCGCCTTGGCCCGGATCGAGCAGGTGTTGAGGATGATCAGGTCGGCCTGCTCCGCGTCCGCGCCTGCAATGTAGCCATGCTGCGCCAAAAGCTGCTCCATGATCTCGGAGTCGCGCTCGTTCATCTGGCAGCCGAAGGTCTTGATGTGAAGATGTTTAGTCATGATGTCGTCGCCAAAAAAGAGGGCGGGCCAAGCAGCCCGCCAAAGCTCCGTCTCGCTGCGAGACACCTTCCTGCTGTGTCTCAGCCGCAAAACAGGAAGGTATTCTGATCTGTCTTTCCTGTCAAGGAAAAGCAGGGGCAGAGAGAGAGCATCAAAGACAAAAGCCCCTCCCGGTTTCCCGGAAGGGGCTTCTTCACCTCAGTCAGTCAGGACTTACGCCTGCTCCAGCGACTTGAACCTGCTCTGGAGGAACTTCCAGCTTCTCTCCACATCCTTCTGCGATGCTTCCATCAGCGCGTCGCACTGCGCTGGGTTTGCCAGCAAGTTGCCGCCCTAAATCGAGGAGCATCCGGTCGCCGAAAAGCTGAGTGACTACTATTGTTGCAACGTTAAGCTGACAGGTGTTGCAGGAGCAATGAGCTGCCTGAGCGAAGCCGAAGGCAGCGGCGGTTTCGGCTCCGCTCAACCGCCTTGACGCAATGGAGAGGGAACATCAACGTAACGTTGCAGGAACAGTAATTTGATGTACGGGGTCTCGCCGCAGCCGCACCGGAGCTGGCTGCCCTTGACCGTGGCCAGCTCCTATCGCACTGCTTCGCCCGCCATCTTCAGGGCATGATCAAGCAGAGTTGAGCTGAAATAAATCGTGGAGGCACGAAGGATTTCAATCTGCGGCTTGATGGACGAAAAGATTCCTTTTCTCTTCGCTTCAATCAGCACACCGAGGCTGCCGATCACTTTGATGTCGTTTAATTTCGCAATTCTCCTGCCTAATTTTTCGTCTATCAGCAGATAATCCGCCTGAAGTTTCTTGTATAAAACCATCGAACTCAATTCGCCTCTGTCCAATGAGCTGCCTTCAATGACTAAATAGGCAAGTTCTGCATTGACAACTTTACCGTGCAAATATTTTTCGAGCTGTTCTGAGCCGATTCTGTCTTCTACAGTTACTTCTTCGTAAACAGTGTCAGACACTTTGACTTCACCGAAAAGTTTATCAAGAACTTCCAAACAATCGCAGTTTGCCAAAGCTACAAGCGGCGAGGCATCAGCCACCACTATCATATCAATTCCTGATCAAGCATGGCGACTTCAGCTTCCAGCTCGTCAATGCTTTCATATGTCTGAGGTTCAACGCCTCTTTTTTTGCATTCATAGAGAAATTCAAAGCGATCTATCTCACCTATGAATTCAACTGCTGCGCCGGAGGAGATTTGTCCTGATCGGTACATATCTATGGCTGTGTTCAGCTTGAGCAATAGCTTCAATTCGTCAGGAGAGTGGTTGAGGACGTATTTCTCTGGGATATTTACTATTAATTCCATATAAATCTCCTTTAATTCATTCTGTCAAAAAGACTAATTTTCCCCCGCCGCCTGCAACGTCATCTCTATTATCTTCGCGCTTATTCTTATCTCGTTCAGCAGCAAGGTTGCGATTAACGGCTTTATCTCTCTGACTAATCCATCTTTTTTCGCTTTCAGCAAGATTCCCATCGTGCCGATCACATCAAGGTTATTCATTTTAGCGAATCTTCTTGCTTTTAAATCGTCAATTACGACGACAGAAGGCCGCTGTTCCAAGGCTAAGACTATTGCCTCCGCCTCTCCAGCTCCTATATCGTTTGACAGCATTGCAACTGCCAATTTGTTTTCCACATTTTTTATCTTGCCGTGCAAAAACAGCTTCAATTCTTTGGCGAATGGTTTCTCGGCTTGGGCTACTTCTTCAAAAACAGCAGCGGGAACATAGAATTTTTGATAGAGTTTTTCGAGCATGTCCAGCTTACCTATGACAGCTAAAGCTATCAAGGGCGAAGAATCAGCGATAACAATCATTGGTTCATCACTTGATTCACTTCTTCCGCAAAATCCTCTTCTTCATAGTTTATGGCTGGTATTTCGCATTTTCCAAGCTCAAACATGAAGTCAACTTTATTCATTCCGGCCAGCTCGGAAGCCTTTCCCATGGATAGCTTTTTTAGTCTGTAAAGCTCAATTGCGGCATACAGCCGCATATTTTTTATGAAATCGTTTTTCGTTTCATTCAATGTGTAGAGTATGTCTTCAGGCACATACAGCCTTAGCTCTGTTGTTTTCATACTCTTGTCTTTTTAGTAGTTACCGAAAAAAGTAGAGCTTCCAGCAGCCTGCGAACTATATTTCAATCAGCCCCAAGCTGATTTGCAAAGCGGCATCCACCTTTTTCATTGTTGATTGCTTCAACGTCCCCAGTTTTTTTATCAGCCGTTGCCTGTCAATTGATCGTATCTGATTCAGGAGGACGACAGAATCTTTCGTCATGCCTCCTTCAGGCGGGCGAACAAGCACTTCGGTTGGATACAAGCTGTCATCAAAGCGGCTGGTTATTGCGGCGACTATTGTTATCGGGCTGTATTCGTTTGAAACATCATTTTGGAGAATCAACGCAGGCCGTGTCTTTTTGATTTCAGTTCCAACTGTTGGATCGAAATTGACCAGAAACACCTCTCCTCTTTTTGGGCTTTCAGGATGAGCTACCATATTTTATCTTCCAGATTGTCCCATTCCTGAGAAAGCTTCAAGTCTCTTTCTGCCCGTTCCATTGCGCCTTGTTTAAGCTGTTCACGAATCTTTGATTTTCCGATATGATCGATGTAATACTTAACCGCATCTTCAATAAATCTTTTCTTGCTCATTCTGTCCGTCAGTTGTTCAAGCAGGTACGCAGTTTGCTCTGACAACGTGATATTCATCTTGTGATACATTGCATCCTCTTGGCAGGAAAGGCGGTTGAGCTACTGGCTGCAAGTATTATAGCAACAGGGGAGATTGAGGGCAACGGAAGGCGTGCAAAAGAGCGGGAGAAGAAGCTGCGGTGGTGAGTTTAGGCAATAAAAGCTGGGCTTCCAGTAAGAGGAAGCCCAATCTATGATATTGTATTACATAATCCATCCTTCAAGCGACACGCCGTTAAACTCACCGGTTACACTAGGTTTTGTACGTGTGATGACAACTTCAACCCAATAAAGATTGTCATTCATTTTTATGGAACCACATTTATCTATGCTATACGCCCATTGGCCCGATTGAGCAGAAGTTACTTTGCATACTTCCTTTCCGAGTGCACCATTTTCTTTGTTAAAAGAAAGGAGTCGTGCTTGCACTTTGAAATCATTTCCTGCACCGTCTGAGTCCTGATAAAAGAGTCGTAAAACAGTAGCATCACCTCCTGATACATTGTAGTTAAAGCTATTAATTGGACAAGTAAACACAAGAGGTTTAGTGCCATTTCCCTTGTACTTAACACGACCTCCACCTGTTACAGTCCAATAGTCTTGATTCCTAATGGTCTCATCAGTAGGAACGCATCCACCGCCGTTTGATTGCCAGTAAACTGAGCCGACGGCTTGGGCTAAAGCTGTCGATGCCAATAAAAAAAGAGTAAATACTATGCAACATATCCATTGCAGCTTCATTTTGATTACTCCTTACTTTGGTGAAAGTGATGTGGAAAAATCAATTTAACGTGATCAACGAAAAGAATAAAGCCGACTGTACTTCTGGGAGAAAAACAGGTAATCCATCCCCTACTCCCCGCCCGCCCCCGCCTCCTTCTTCTCCTTCTTATGCCCCGGTTTGAAAGCCTTCATGAAATCAAGCAACGCCTGCCCTTCCTCGGCAATTTCAGGATACGCCTCGGCGAAGTCGCGGATGCGGCGCGTGGTGTCGTACATCGCCTCCATGCACCTGTCCGTGGCCTGAAGCCGCTGATGATAGACGGAAAGATGGAGTTTGTCCAGCAGATGCTCGGCAGGCTCAAGCCGCTTGACCTCGGCCAGCCCATCCTCCAGACCGGCAAGTACGGCATCATCCAGCTTGAGGGTTTCCTTGTGCTTTTGGACGAAGCGGGCGGCATCATCGGCTATTGCTTGATAGCCGGGCAGGGCTTTGTGGAGGGACAGGATGTCGCCGCTGTCGAGCGGGGGCAGGATTTCCACGTTGAGCAGCTCGGCGACTTTTTCAAGATCGGTTTTTTCTGGCATAACGGGCCTCCTTGGCGGGATTTTTTGGAGAATGGCCAAGCGTAACTCTGCGGACTTGCTCTGTCAAGAAAAAAAGAGGCGGTTTCGCGGCAAGGGCAGGCGGGGCGCAGCGGCGGAAAAGTGTCTTCCGACTATGAGAAAATAGAAAAAATATACTTCCTCATAGGAAAAGCCTATGAGGAAACAGGCGCGGGCTATTTGCTCATCTCTTTTTCCTATGAGCAGACAGCGGCGGCCTATGAGGAAACAGAAAAAATTGATTTCCTCATGCTCGAAAATAAAAAGCCCCTCCCGGTGTTCCGGGAAGGGCCGTCCGCTTCAGACCTGCTTTAAGCCAGCTTACGCCTGCTCAAGCGACTTGAACCTGCTCTGGAGGAACTTCCAGCTTCTCTCCACATCCTTCTGCGAGGCTTCCATCAGCGCGTCGCACTGCGAGGGGTTCGCCATCTTCAGCTGACGGTAGCGGTTCTCGTTCAAAGCATACTCCGCGAATTTGAGGCTCGGCTCTTTTGAGTCAATGATCAGCGGATTTTTGCCCTGCTCTTCCAGAGAAGGATTGTAGCGGTAGAGCGGCCAATGCCCGCAGGCGACCGCCTTCTTCTGCTGCTCCAAGCCATGCGCCATGTTGATGCCGTGGTTGATACAATGCGCGTAAGCGATGATGATCGACGGGCCGTTGTAGGCTTCAGCCTCGTTGATCGCTTTCACGGCCTGCTGCGGGTTCGCGCCGAAGGCGATGCGAGCCACGTAGATGTTGCCGTAGGTGGAGAAGATCATGCCCATGTCTTTCTTGGCCATTTTCTTGCCGCCGGCGGCGAACTGCGCGACCGCCGCACGGGGCGTTGACTTGGACATCTGGCCGCCGGTGTTCGAGTAAACTTCCGTGTCTAAAACCAGCACGTTGATGTTCTCGCCGGAAGCCAAGACGTGATCCAAGCCGCCGTAGCCGATGTCATAGGCCCAGCCGTCGCCGCCGAAGCACCAGACTGATTTCTTGACTAAATAATCAGCGACTGGCAGCAGGCGGGCAGCAACCACGCTCTTGCTGTTTGCCAGAGCCTTCTTCAGCTCCTCAACCCTGCCGCGCTGGGCCTCGATCTCATCCTGGGTCGTCTGCGCGGCCTTGAGCATGGAATCAGCAAATTCCTGATTCACAATGCCCTCGGTCGCGGCGAGCTGAAGCAGCTCGGCGGCCTGCATGGCCAGCTTGTTGACGCTCTGCCTCATGCCGAAGCCGTACTCGGCGTTGTCCTCAAAGAGCGAGTTCGACCAGGAAGGCCCGCGTCCGTCAGCGCGCTTGCAGTAGGGCGTGGTCGGCAGGTTGCCGCCGTAAATCGAAGAGCAACCGGTGGCGTTGGCGATCAGCATCCGGTCGCCGAAAAGCTGGGTGACTAATTTGATGTACGGGGTCTCGCCGCAGCCGCCGCAGGCGCCGGAGAACTCGAACAGGGGCCGCTTCAGCTGGCTGCCCTTGACCGTGGCCGGGTCAATCAGACTGCTCTCCACTTCCGGCAGAGCCATGAAGACCTTCCAGTTTTTGCCGGAGGCAAGACGGACTTCCTCGCTGTTGGGGATCATCTTCAGCGCGGATTCCTCGGTTTTGTTGCCCTCGGCATCCTTCTTCCGTGCCGGGCAGACCACTGAGCAGAGCGTGCAGCCCACGCAGTCGGCGGTGGAAATCTGGATGGTGAACTTGCGGCCTGCGAACTGCTTGCCAACCGCGTCAACTGTCTTGAAGGACTCGTCGGCTCCGGCGGCAGCCAATGCCTCTGGCGTGGCGATCTTCATCCGGTTGCAGCCGTGCGGGCAGACCAAGGAACACTGGCCGCACTGGATGCAGGTTGCAGGATCCCACTCCGGCACCATCACCGCGATGTTGCGCTTCTCCCACTGAGTGGTGGCGGTGGGCCAGCGGCCATCGGCAGGCATCTCGGAAACTTTGATCTGATCGCCCTTGCCCTGAATCATCTTCGCGGTCACTTGCTTGACGAAATCAGGAGCCTCGGCAGGCACGGTCTCCGGCAGCGCGTGGCCGGTGATGGTGTTGGGCAGCTCAACTTGGACAATGTTGTTGACCGCCGCATCCACCGCGCCGTAGTTCATGTTCAGAACTTTGTCGCCCTTCTTGCCGTAGGTCTTCTTGATCGCGTCTTTGATCGCCTTGACTGCCTCATCCTTGGTCAAAATGCCGGAGATGAGGAAGAAGGCTGTCTGCATGATCATGTTGATGTGCGCGCCCAGACCCAAAGCCAGAGCCAGCTTGACCGCGTCGATGATGTAGAACTTGACCTTTTTCTCCAGCATCTGCTGCTGCACTTTGGCAGGCAGGTGATCCCAGATCGTGTCCTTGTCAAAGGAGGTGGTGAGCAGGAAGGTGCCGCCCTCTTCCAAGTTGGCCAGCATGTCGTAGCTGTCCAAGAAGGTGAAGTTGTGGCAGGCGACAAAGCTGGCCTTGCTGATCAGGTACGGAGCAACCACCTTGTTCTCGCCGAAGCGCAGATGGGAGACGGTCATCGAGCCGGACTTCTTCGAGTCATAAACGAAGTAGCCTTGGGCGGAGTTGCTGGTCTCGCCGCCGATGATCTTGATGGTGTTCTTGTTCGCGCCGACCGTGCCGTCTGAGCCAAGGCCGTAGAACATGGCCCGGTAGACATCCTCGCCCTCGATGTTGAAGGACTTGTCGTAGCTCAGGGAGCTGTAGGTCACGTCGTCGTTCGGACCAACACAGAACTTGTTCTTTGGCGCAAGCGCAGCCATGTTGTCATACACAGCCAGCACCATGGCCGGGCTGAACTCGGCTGAACCAAGGCCGTAGCGACCACCAACGATGATCGGCATGAACATGGCCGGGTTCGCCTCGGCAGCCTCGCTGACTGCGGCGCGGACATCGAGATAGAGCGGCTCGCCCGGCGCGCCCGGCTCTTTGCAGCGGTCAAGCACGGTGATGCGCTCAACAGTGGGCGGCAGGGCGTTGACCATTGCCTTGACATCAAAGGGCCGGAACAGGCGGACAACAACCATACCCACCTTGCGGCCTTCAGCCACCAGATGATCAATGGTGGCGGCGACAGTCTCGGCACCAGAACCCATGATCACGATCACATCGGTCGCGTCCGGTGCGCCGTAGTAATCAAAGAGGCGGTACTTGCGGCCAGTCAGGGCGGCGAACTTGTTCATCGTCTCCTGAACAATGCCCGGCACCGCGTTGTAATACTTGTTGACCGTCTCGCGGCCCGTGAAATACACATCCGGGTTCTGCGCTGTGCCGGACATGGAGGGCCGGTCAGGGGTCAGGGCGCGCATTCTGTGCTCGGTGATCAGCTTCTCGTCGATCATCGCCAGCATGTCCTCGTTGGTCAGCTGCTCGACCTTCTGAATCTCGTGCGAGGTGCGGAAGCCGTCAAAGAAGTGCATGAAGGGGATGCGCGAAGCCAGCGTGGCCTGGGTGGAGATCAGGGCCAAATCCTGCGCCTCCTGCACATTCTGCGAGCAGATCATGGCCCAGCCGGTCTGCCGCGCGCTCATCACGTCGCCATGATCGCCAAAAATCGACAGACCTTGGCAGGCCAGAGAACGGGCGGTGATGTGGAATACAGTCGGGGTCAGCTCGCCTGCCAGCTTGTACATGTTCGGCAGCATCAGCAGCAGGCCCTGCGAAGCGGTGAAGGTGGTGCAGAGTGCGCCGGTGGCTAAAGAACCGTGCAGCGAGCCGGCCACGCCGCCTTCAGACTGCATCTGGGAAATGGCCGGAACTGAACCCCAGATGTTCTTTTGGCCAGCCGAAGCCTTGACATCGGCCTCCGCAGCCATCGGCGATGAGGGAGTGATGGGGTAGATGGTGATGACTTCACTGGTGGCATAGGCGACGTGCGTGCAGGCCTGATTGCCGTCAATGGTGACCATTTTTCGCGACATGTAAATCTCCCTTAATCCTGAAGTTGACGTTCCGGCAGGGCGCCGTAAAGTATACAAACTGGACGCAAGTCTGCTGCGGTTCTGCAATTTGCAGCTTGCGGTGATTGCGTTTTGATGCTACAGAGAAAGACTGCGTTCCGGCGCGGCGGGCCGGACAGGCTGAAAAGAGCAGAATTTTATCATTATAGAGCATAATCGCCGTTTGCGCAAGAGAAAGAAGATTGCGGCAGACAGGTGCTCAATTTGCCTGTTGAATTCGTTATTTGTTTGTATTGTTAGCATTTTTTTGCCGCCGCCTGCTGAAGCCCTGCTTCAGGGAATTATCTGTGGAGTCGGCTTCTTTTTTGCAGATCATGTATCGGCATATTTACAATTTATTGTTTCATTTTTGATGAAATTAAATCAAAATACCTGAATCTGGCATTAAGCCAAGGCTTATATCAGCACTTTGGTCTGCTTTTTTATCTTCTCCATCCGTATTTTTTTAAAATTATATTTTTTCTAAAACTTGCTGACTCCCATGAATCTTTTTCAGCCCTTGTATCTCGACTTTTTTCCCACCGCTCTGAAGAACAGCATCAGCCGCCTGCATGAGGAAAAGCAGGCCTGGATCAGGCAGCCGAAGAAGGGTTTTCTCCGCTACCGCGAGCCGATGGAAGCTGCCGCGCATCTGCGGGCTTCCGGTCTTGATCTGAGCGGCGACGTGGTGCGCATCGGCAGCCGTGCTGATCTGAGCGAAAGCGAGCACGAGCAGGTGCTGCGTCTGCTGCGGACGCTCATGCCGTGGCGGAAAGGGCCGTTCTCTGTCTTCGGCATTGATATTGATGCGGAATGGCAGAGCTGGCGCAAGTGGAACCGCCTCCTGCCCGCCATGCCCGACCTGAAGGACAAAGTGATCGCTGACGTGGGCTGCAACAACGGCTATTACATGTTCCGCATGGCCGCACAGCAGCCGCGCATGGTGCTCGGCTTCGAGCCATACGCGCAGCATTATTTCACCTTCAATGCCCTCAACCGCTTTGCCGGGCTGGAGAATCTCTTCATCGACCTGCTCGGCATCGAGCATCTGCCGCTCTTCCCGGACTGCTTTGACGTGATTTTCTGCCTCGGCATCCTTTACCACCGGCCTTCGCCGATTGACGCGCTGCGCGAGCTGCACACCGCCCTCAAACCGGGCGGCTGCCTGCTGCTGGAATCGCAGTCCATCAGCGGCGAGGAGCCAGTCGCCCTGTTCCCAGAGAAAACCTATGCCAAGGTGCCGGGAACCTGGTTTGTGCCCACGCCGTCCTGTCTGCACAACTGGCTTCTGCGGGCTGGATTCACAGAGATCGAATGCTTCTGCCAGCATCCGATGAGCAGCGAGGAGCAGCGGCGGACAGACTGGATGGTTTTTGAATCCTATCAGGATTTTATTGACAAAATGAACCCGCTGCGTACAATAGAGGGGTATCCCGCCCCGTGGCGGGTTTTCTTCAAGGCCAGCAAGGCGGAACCGAAAAACCACGCCTGCCCCCTGCGGCGCAACCAATAACTTTCATTATTTATTCAAGGTGATTGCATGAAAGCGGCAGAATGCACATTATACCACGGCGGCCTCAAAGGCGCGGAAACTCTGTTCGGCGAGCTGGCCGAGCAATACGGCGCGGGCGAGGTCATTTTCACCTTTGAAGGCCACCGCCTCAACCGCGACCGCAACGCCGTGCTGCTCACCGAGGACGATCTCCAGCGCGGCGACATCAGCATGGAAATCGCCTCGCGGATGATGAACCGCACCTACTACGAGACCGAAAAGATCCGCCGGGTGCTGCAAGCCATTTTTCACATGGTCAACAAGGGGCATCAGGTCTTTGTCATCGGCGCGATTCTGGAGGACAACTCGGTCAAGGGCGGCACGGGCTGGGCGGTCGAGCTGGCCAAGCTCTTCAACCGGCCTTTGCATGTCTATGACCAAAGCCGCATGGGCTGGTTCACGTGGAAGGACGGCGCGTGGCAGCCGGAGGAGAAGCCGCGTATCTCCTACGACACTTATGTCGGTTCCGGCACCCGCTATCTCAGCGACGAGGGCAAGGCGGCCATCGAGCAGCTTTACGCCGACAGCTTCGGCGACTGAACGGGCTGCCTGTTCCTCCTTCCCAGCACGGGGATGCCTTCCGCGCATCCCCGAATTCTCAAATTTACGCAATAAGCGATCATGGTTATTCTGATGTTCATTCTCGGCTTGGCCTTTCTGATCATCGGGGCCGAAGTCTTGGTGCGGGGCGCGTCGCGGCTGGCGGCCCTGTTCGGCATTTCGCCTTTGGTCATCGGCCTGACCGTAGTCGCCTTCGGCACCAGCTCGCCGGAGTTCGCGGTCACCATCAAGGCCGCGATGACCGGCCAGGCCAGCCTGGCCTTGGGCAATGTCATCGGCAGCAACATCTGCAACGTCCTGCTCATCCTCGGCGTGGCGGCGATGATCGCGCCGCTGACCGTGGCCGCGCAGCTCATCCGCTTTGACGTGCCGCTGATGATCGGCTTGTCCGCGCTGACCGTGTTCTTCGCGTGGGACGGCAGCTTTAGCCGGGGCGAAGGAATCTTCTTCGTTCTCGGTTTGATAACCTACACCAGCTTTCTTGTCGTGCAGAGCAGAAAGGAAAGCGCGGCTGTGCAGGTGGAATACGCGGAGGAGTCCGGGGCGGTTGACAGCAGTTCCTTCGGCTGGCTGAAAAACCTCGCCTTTGTGGTCGGCGGCCTAGCTCTGCTGGTGCTCGGCTCGCGCTGGTTAGTGAGCAGCGCGGTGGTCATGGCCCAGCATTTCAAGGTCAGCGAGGCGGTGATCGGCCTGACCGTGGTCGCGGTCGGCACTTCGCTGCCGGAAATCGTCACCTCAGTGGTCGCCTCGCTGCGCGGCAAAGTGGACATTGCTGTGGGCAACGTGGTCGGCAGCAATATTTTCAACCTGATGGGCGTGCTGGGACTGGCCGGCATCATTGCGCCGGACGGTGTCGCCATCTCCTCCGGCATTCTCGGTTTTGATCTGCCGGTGATGCTGCTGACCACCTTCGCCTGTCTGCCGATTTTTTTCACCGGCAGCCGGATCAGCCGCTTGGAGGGCGCACTGTTTTTCGGCTATTACTGCGCCTACACCCTGCATCTGATCCTCACCGCCGCCGAGCATGAGCTGCTGCCGGGCTTCAGCATGGCCATGCTCTATTTCGCCCTGCCGCTGACCGCCGTGACGCTTTTCACTGTGGCGGCGCGGGAATGGAGAAAGAAAAAATGAGACGGCGGCTGCATCCGCTGCTGCTGGCCGGGCTGATTGGCACGACGGTGTCCGGCTCCCTTTTCGCCGGACAGTACGGCGCGGCGGTCTGGGGCCGCAGCGACATCTGGTGGACACCAATGGAGCTGGCCCTGCCGCTTCCGGCAGCAGCCAATGAATTTGAGCTGTATCTCGGCGGCGAGCTGATGCAGCGGCAGGTGGAGCGCGGCGCGCTGGCTGTGCAGAATGAAAACGGCGCCATGCGCCCGGTCGCGCCTGCTGAAATCAAAGTCCGCCTTAACAACTGGCAGAAAATTCGGGCAGAGCGGCTGCACGGCGCAGTCTTTGCCGCATTTTCATTGGGAATTTCGCTGACCTGCCTTGTCTTAGGCATTATAGGGCAAGTGCGGAGCAGAAAAGAAAACAGGAGCGCATCATGAAAAAAGTAGGCATCATCCGCTGTCAGCAGACCGAGGACATCTGTCCGGGCACCACGGATTTCAAAGTCGCGCCGATGGGCGAGCTGGGTTTTGAGCCGATCGGCCCGGCGGAGATCATCGGCTTTGTCAGCTGCGGCGGCTGTCCGGGCAAACGGGCCGTGGCGCGGGCGAAAATGCTGGTCGAGCGGGGCGCGGAGGCGGTCGCCTTCGCCTCCTGCATCAGCCTCGGCAAGCCGCTGGGCATGGTCTGCCCGCATTTTGAACTGATGAAAGAGGCGGTCGCCAAAAAGTTGGGGCCGGAGATTCAAATTCTCGACTACACGCACTGAATTGGAATCCAGCCCCTATCAGGAGCACGCTGTCCGCTACGACCGCTGGTTTGAGGACAAGCCGCTGGTTTATGCGGCGGAGCTGCGGGCACTGCGCTCCATGCTGCCGGATGACCGTACTTTGAGCGTCGAGATCGGCGCGGGCACGGGCCGTTTTGCCGCACCGCTGGGCATCCGCTTTGGCGTGGAGCCGTCTGCGGCAATGGCCGTCCTTGCCCGCCAGCGCGGCGTGGAGATCATCAGCGGCGTGGCCGAGGCCCTGCCGCTGCGGGACAGCTCGGCGGATTTGCTCCTGATGGTCACGGCGATTTGTTTCTTCCGCGATGCGGAGCAGGCCTTCCGCGAGGCATGGCGGGCGCTGAAGCCGGGCGGCCAGATCGTCGCGGCCATTCTCGACCGCAGCAGCCCGCTGGGGCAGATCTATGAGGCGAACAAGGCGGCCAGCCCGTTTTACCGGCAGGCTGTTTTCCGCACTGCCGGGGAAACCGCTGACTTGCTGGCGGCGGCGGGCTTTGCCAAGTTCAGCTTCTGCCAGACACTCTTCGGGCAGGATTTGGCCGCTGTCACTGAAGATGAGCCGATCTGCGCCGGACACAGCCAAGGGCTGTTCGCGGTCATCCGGGCGGCAAAGCCATGAAAATTGCTGAGGCCAAAGAACTGCTCCGTCTGCCGGAGCGGGCGACGATGGCGGAAATCAAAGCTAACTACCGCCAGCTTCTCCGCCAATGGCACCCGGACATCAGCGGCGGCGATCCGGCGGAATGCAATGAAATGACCCGAAAAATCGCCATTGCGTACAAGGTGGTCCTGCGTTATTGCAGCCAGTACCGCTACTCTTTCAGCGAAGAGGACATCAAAGAGAACGCCTCGGACGAGGAGTGGTGGGCCGGGCGTTTCGGTCGGGATCCGCTCTGGGGGAGAGGGTGACTGCGCTGAGGGACGGTTCTATTTTCCCTCCGCAATCATACGGATGAGGTCGGCCTTGCCGATCACCCCGACAAGCTGGCCGTTCCCGTCCAGCACCGGCAAGGTGTGCACTTTTTTTTCAGCCATCAGCGTGGCGATTTCCTCCACTGGACTGTCTTCA
This sequence comes from Candidatus Electronema sp. JC, assembly GCF_048287365.2. Taxonomy (NCBI): domain Bacteria; kingdom Pseudomonadati; phylum Thermodesulfobacteriota; class Desulfobulbia; order Desulfobulbales; family Desulfobulbaceae; genus Candidatus Electronema; species Candidatus Electronema sp. JC. The sequence goes on from NZ_JBLWEM020000022.1 coordinate 21,220, forward strand.
CGCACAGTGATCGGATTGGCAGTGCAGATGTCCGCCACTTTAGTGCCTGCCATTTTCATCAGCTCCTGCTCCATTTTTTCCGGATCTTCCAAAAAAATAAAGGAGTCGAGAATGGCGAAGGCGGTGGGGATGTGCACTTTTTTGTTTTGAAAGATGAGATCGCTTTCCGTGACCACGCCGATCACCCGGCCCGCGCCGTCCAGCACCGGCGCGCCGCTGATCCGGTTGGCGGCCAGCACCTTGGCCAGCTCGCGGATTTCAGTGTCCAAGGTCACGGCGATCACATTCGCGCTCATCAGATCTTTCGCTGTCAGCATCTTGCTCCTCTCGGTCGCGCATGGTGTTCAAGCTGCATAAAGGCCAGCGGGAGTGCCGCCGCCACTTCTGAGGCAGTGTAGCCTAAGCGGCGGTTTTCAGCAAGCAGGTCTGCGGCTAGGCCATGCAGAAAAACGCCTGCCGCAGCCGCGTCCCGGAGCGGCCAGCCTTGAGCCAGCAGCCCGCCGATGAATCCGGCCAGCACGTCGCCCATGCCGCCGACAGCCATGCCGCTGTTGCCGCTGCTGTTGACCGCCCAGCCGCCTTTGTTCGAGCAGACCACTGTGCCAGCCCCTTTCAGCACGGTGATGATCTCCCGAGCATCTCTGATTTCCGCCTCGGCCAGCCAGTCCGCCGCCTTGAGCCGGTCGGCCTGAATTTCAGCCGGACTGAGGCCGGTGAGACGGGCCAGCTCGCCGGGATGCGGCGTGAGAATGCGCGGCCCGCCGCTGTCGGCCAAGGTGAGAACATCCTGCGCCAGCAGGTTGAGCGCGTCCGCGTCCAGCAGCATGGGCAGGCTGATCCGCCGGTGCAGCCGCCGCGTCAGCTCGCCGGTCTCCACGGCTGTCCCGAGGCCGGGACCAAGAACTACTGCGTCTTTGTCCGCAGCCAGCTCGACGATCAGCTCCCAGTCAGCGGCAGACAGGCAGTTGTTTGAGTGCGGCAGCGGCACGGTCATGGCCTCGGGCAGGGCGGTTGCAAAAATCGGGTTGAGATTCTTCGGCACGGCCAGCGTCACAAGGCCGCAGCCGCTGCGGAGCGCCGCCTGCGCCGCCAGCAGGGCGGCCCCGGTCTTGCCTTCGGACCCGGCAAGCAGCAGCAGGTGGCCGAACGTGCCTTTGTGGCCTGCTTTGGGCCGAGGCCGGAGCAGCGGGGCGACGCTGCGCCGGTCCAGCAGCCTGCCTTTCAGGCCGGCCTGTTCCACCGCCTGCGGCGGAATGCCGATGTCAGCCACAATCAGCCTGCCGACCGCCCCGGCGGCTGAACTTGCCGCAGCCCCGCCGTGCAGATAATGCCCTGGCTGCGGCAGGCTGAAGGTCACGGTCAACGCCGCTTCCACTGCGCCGCCCAGCGGCATTCCGGTCTGGCCGCAGAGGCCGGAGGGGATGTCCGCCGCCACAACCGACCAGCCCTGCTGGCTGCGCAGGCGGTTGATGAACTGGACAGCGGCTGCGAAGCGGCCTTCCAGCGGGCGGCTGAGGCCGATGCCGAAGAGCGCGTCAACCAAACTGTGCATGGGCCGGTCAAAATGCAGCTGACGGATGCGCTCTTCAAGCTGAGGCAGCTCATCTCCGCTGCGGACGACGCAGCGCGGCATGTCCAATTTCAAGCAGATGGAGGCGTTGACCGCCGCGTCTCCTGTCAGCTGCTCCGGCTCAACGAAAAAAATCAGCAGCGGCAGGCCGCCCCGTTGCAGAACGTGGCGGGCGATCACCAATCCGTCGCCGCCGTTGTTGCCCGGCCCGATGAAAATGCAGACGCTGCGGTCTGCGACCGGGCCGAAACAGGCTTCCATCTGATCAGCGGCGGCGCGGCCAGCGTTTTCCATCAGCACAATGCCGGGAATGCCGAAATCTTCCATGGCGGCCCGGTCAAGGGCCTGCATCTGCTTGGGTGAGGCAAGGCGCATCGGAATGTCTTGTCAGGATATTTTTTATTCGGCAGCGGTTTTGACATCAAAATGCCCTTCGTGACGAAGGATTTAAGCATGTCCTCAAGAACAGCAGCCTGCTCTCTGTTTAATCCAAAACCGCTATATGCGCCGCCACCGGCCAGCGTCTGCCATAGCCAAAGGCCTTGCTCGTCACCTTCAGGCCCAAGGCCGCCTGCTTGCGTTTGTGCTCGTTGCGGAGTATGCGGCGGATGATGCCGCGCACGGTTTCAGGCGCAAAGCCCCGCGCCGCAATTTCCTCCGCGCTGCAATGCTCCTCCAAATATGCGGCCAAGATCGGATCAAGTATCTCGTAGGGCGGCAGGTCGTCCTGATCGAGCTGATCCGGCTTCAGCTCCGCCGTGGGCGGTCGGGTAATGATTCGCTCCGGGATGACTTCGCCGTTGCGGTTCATCCAGCGGGCCAGTTCATAGACCATCACCTTGGGCAGGTCGGCCAGCACAGCGAGCCCGCCGCTCATGTCGCCGTAGAGGGTGCAATAGCCCACGGCCATTTCCGATTTATTGCCGGTGGAAAGCAGCATCCCGCCGAACTTGTTCGACAAGGCCATGAGCAGATTGCCCCGGATGCGGGCTTGGATATTCTGCTCAGTCACGTCCTCAGCCATCCCGACGAAGAGCGGCGCGAGGGCCTGCTGATAGGCCGTCATCGCCCCGGCAATCGGGATGATCTCAAAACCGCAGCCGAGATTGCGGCTCAGGGCCTGCGCGTCGTCAATGCTCATCTGCGCGGTGTAGGGCGAGGGCAGGGCCACGCCGAGCAGGTTCTCCGGGCCAAGGGCGAGCGCGGCCAAAACCGCTGTCACCGCCGAGTCTATCCCGCCGGACAGGCCGATCACCGCCTTGCGGAAACCGGTTTTGTGGAGATAATCCCGCAGGCCGAGCACCAGCGCAGCCTCGACTTGAGCGATGGAGTCTTCCGGCGCGGCGCAGACCGGCCCGCCGTGGCGCAGCTCGTCCGTGTCAATCAGCAGCATATCCTCGCTGAAACCAGCCGCAGCGGCGCAGATTTCGCCCTGCCGATTCACCGCCGCTGAATGGCCGTCAAAAATGAGCGAGTCTTGGCCGCCGACCTGATTGACATAAAGCAGCGGCAGGCCGTGCCGCTGGCAGAGGCTGCCGAAAAGCCGCCTGCGCTCGCCGAGCTTGCCGTGATGATAGGGCGAGGCGGAGATGTTGATGAGCAAATCCGGCGGACGGCCTGCCCGGCACAGGGCCTCCACCGGGTCTTGGCTGTATTGCCCCTGCTGCCAGATGTCCTCACAGACAGTCAGGCCGAGGCGCAGGCCGCCGAAGCTGACCGGCAGCGCAGGGCCGCCCGGCTCAAAATAGCGGCTCTCATCAAAGACATCGTAAGTGGGCAAGAGCTGTTTTTGCATCCGCTGCACGACCTTGCCTCGGTGGATGAGCAGGGCGGAGTTGTGCAGCGGCTTGCCCGGCCCGCTGCGCCGCTCAACCGCGCCGACGATCACGCCAGTTTCGCCGACAGCGGCAATCAGCTTGTCCAAAGCCTGATCGTGGGCCTGAAGAAAATCGCGGCGTTCGAGCAAATCCTGGGGCGGATAGCCGCACAGGGCCAATTCTGGGAAGATGGCCAAGCCGCAGCCAGCCTGCTCCGCCTGTTTAAGCCGTTCAAGCAGCAGGGCAAGGTTGCGCTCGAACGCGCCGATGGTCGGGTTGGTTTGAATGAGGGCGGTTTTCATTTTGGCGGCTCGTTTTTGTTCACCACCTTGTTGACAAAAGTCGGCAAGTCCCACGCCCCGCCAGCAAAAAAATTCCTGCACATGTCTGTTGAGCTTTCTTCGGCCTTCTCAAACGTCTTGCCTGTCCATACCCATGAGGCGGTATACCAGCAATCCCCCAGCCCTCTTCTCTTTTGGGCGGCGTATATAACGCCATCACTGTAGTCATTGGCACTGTCTTCCGCAACAGGCTGAGGATTGAATGGTGCTTTGTCATTAATAATCCAGAACGAAAACCCTTGGTTGTAGGCACTTCGCCAAGCCAGCTGGCTCACAAGCAGCATGTTCTTGCTCAGTCGGCTAATTGATCTGGATTCCTTGCACGTTGCCTTGTCTATCAGTTCGTCACAGTTAGCATCCAAAAATGTTGTCAGCGCAGCGAGTGTCTTTTTATCTTGCTTTGTCGTTGGCGGGATATGCGGAACAGTCAGCGTTTTCATAGGCAGCGGCGGCAGCACCGCCTCTTCCGGCTTGCGGCCTTTGCCGATCAGTGCGCCAGGAGTGCCAGTCCGCCCCTGCTTTTCATCCATTTTCAGCAGAACCGCCTTCATTCCAGCCAAAGAGAGCACCCATTTCTGAATGCCAGAACTGAGCAGGAGTTCATCGCTGTCGGGCATGATTGCCAGCAGCTTGTCCGCCTCGTCCTGCGCGACCTTGCCGATTTTAAATTTTGGAAAAATCAGACTGCCGACTTGCAGGAGCAGTTCCGTTGGTTCTCCGCCGCCGCCTTCCGCATTGGCAAGAAGTTGCAGCTCCATCGAGACAGGCGTGTTCGGCCCTGCCGTGCGGGTCAGCAGCATCGAAACCGGCATCTCGTAATTGTCTTCTGACTGATAGCCAGCGGCGCGGCAGGTTCTGGTGTTGTCGCAGGCCAACTCCCAGTCCTTATGACTGAAAATGCCCATGTCATCATCGGCGGCACTGTTCTGCGCGGCAGCAATAATACAGAATGCTGCCGCAATTCTGACCGAACAACTCGTTGCTGCATCCATGCTGACCTCAGGGAGGAATGATGAGACCGCTGACACAATACATGGGACATAATTACCGTTGCGCGGCTGGAGATGTCAACTGAATTTCAGATGAATGCGTGATTCAGCGTAAGATGCTGACAGGTGACGCAACATGCCAAGCGAAGAGGCTTTCATCTTGTTCCCATTCTGTTATGAAGAACCTAACACTATAGCGAAGCACTATTGAAATTTATTGAAAAATATGCAGCAGCTTGGTCTGTTGCAAACCATCGCCCATTTCGATCAGGAAAAGACGGGCGCAACAAAGTGCAGATCGAGGTAAACACCGCCTTTGCGCCGCTTGCTGTTTGGCCGCATAAAACTTCAGTTCGGCAAAATTCCTCTGCGGTACGGCAGAACTCTTTTGCTGCCGAACAAAACCCGTCTTCAGCTCGGCAGCATCTCTTTGCTGTCAAACAGCATCCTTTTGGCACTCGGCCAAACTTCTTTGCATCTTGCCCAAAGCCATTTTCTGCCGAGCAAGATCTCTTTCCGGCTCGGCAGAACTTCTCTTTTGTTTGGCAGAAACCTTTTGCGGTCAAGCAGAACTTCTTTCTTGCCGAGTGCAATTCGATGCGGGTTTCGCAGGGGCGGTTCGCGAACCGCCCTTACTTTCCGTCAGTATGCTGAATATGTTCCATGCGGGCGCGTCCAGCCTGGAGCAGGTCTTCTAATATCAAATAGTTTTTTTGAGATAATGGCATCATCTGTCATTTCGATAAGATTCCAAGGAATAATACCGTTTGAAAGTTCAAGAAAGCGCAGAAGTTGATCAGTTGGACGGACAGGTTCTAATGCAGATAGAGCGTTGTTAATTATGCCATAGGCAACAAGATATTCCTGAATGGTGTAGTGACTGAAACGAAAGGCTCGTTCAGAATTCCGGTTCAGCAACGAACGTCCGCCCAGCTCGAATTTTTCGAGCCAAGCAATATTTTCGTCAGCAAGAATCAATTTCTGAAGTTCTTCCTCAAAAATTACTCGCGTTTCCTGCCGCTGCATCCGTTCTGCAACCAACATGCAAGCCCTTAAAAGTTCTTTTCGTTCTGGCAATCGCTCGCGACCAAAGATCCAATCATTACTCCGTGCCCGCAGCTTGCGTACCTCGCGGTCAAGCCACTCATTGACAAGGGATTGATATACAGTGTAGGCATTCCACTCTTGCTGTGGATTATCTACCTCAAGCAATTTGTCTAAATGCTGTAGTAACATAGGGCGTATCCGCAAATCCTGCATCTGCTTGATCAGATGCGCTGCTTTCTGCCGCTGCTGGCGGATTTTCTTCGCCTGCAAGAACAGCCGGTGCCAGAACGTCAACGGCAGCTTTTTCTCTATGAACTCCTGCACCTGCTCATTGCTGAACGGCGAGAGATAGAGCACCGGGCAGTGATAACCGGACAGCACCTTGATTTCCGGCCTGCCAAGGCTGTCCGTCTCCATCTCCGGGAAAAACTGGGTGCGGCTGGAGATGATCACCCGGCGGAAATCCTCGCTGGCGGCAAGCAGCTCCAGCAGCCGCTCCTTGATCCGCTTCCACGCCTGCCGGTCTTCGTCCAGCGCGTCGAGGAGCAGAAAGGTCTCGCCTTTGTTCGGCAAATCGCGCACCCGCTGCAAGGTGTCGTCGCCGAGCTTGAAGAGCTGGCAGCTGTATTTCTGCGGCCAGAAGCTGGTCAGGTGCATCAGCTTGAGCATCAGCAGGAGCGAGGTCTTGCCCATGCCCGCGTCGGAAAGGATGAACATCTGATGCCGCCCGTCTTTCTCCAAGGGCAGCTTGCCCTGAAAGAAACCGTTGATGCGCTCAAAGGCGGACTGCTGTGCGCACACCACCAAATCATCTTGGCGCGAATCTGCCGGGTTTCTGTCCTGAAGCTGCGGCACCACATAGACATCCTTCAGCACGTTCGGATCAACGAACTCATCCCGCAGCCGGTCAAACTCCTTGGCCCGCTCGCCGCTGATCCGCTCAAGCTGCTTCCAGAGCGGCTTGACCCATTCCGCTTTGACAAAGGCCATTGCTTCCAGAGCCATGATTTCCCCTCCGTGCCGCGCTTCTGCGAACTTACGCGCCTGTCTCTGTCCCCTGTCCCAACGCCTCCAGCAGCAACTTGTTCGCCAATTGCGGATTGGCCTTGCCCTTGGTCTGCTTCATGAGCTGGCCGACAAGGAAGCCCATGACCTTGGTCTTGCCCTCGCGGTACTGCTGCACCTGCTCCGGGTTTGCGGCGACCACCGCCTGAACCGCAGCCAGCAGCTCGCCCTCGTCACTCATCTGCACCAGCCCTTTCTCTTTGACGATTTGCTCTGGGTCGGTTCCGCTGGCGAGCATCTCGGCAAAGACGGTCTTGGCAATCTTGCCGGAAATGGTGCCTTTCTCCTCCATCGCCAGCAGGGCAGCTAACTGGATAGCCTGCACCTTGCATTCGCCGATCTGCTCCGGCGCATACTCCCGCAGCAGCTCCGTGCAGATGAAGTTGCTCACCTTTTTGGGGTTATTGAAGGCAGCGCAGACCTGCTCGAAGTAGTCCGCCAGCTCGCGGGAAGCGGTGAGAATAGCCGCCGCCTCTTCCGGCAGGCCAAGCTGTTCGATGAAGCGCAGCCGCCGCTGCTTGGGCAGCTCCGGCAGGCTCTGCCGCAGCCGCTCAATCCACGCCTCGTCAATCACGACCGGCACCAAGTCAGGGTCGGGGAAGTAGCGGTAGTCGTGCGCCTCTTCCTTGCCGCGCATCGCCTCGGTACGGTTTGTATCTGGATTCCAGAGCAAGGTGGCCTGCGTCACCTTGCCGCCGTCAAGAAGGATGTCCCGCTGCCGCCGCTCTTCGTATTCCAAGGCAAGCTGCACATTGCGGAAGGAGTTCATGTTCTTCAGCTCGGTGCGGGTGCCGAGCTTCTCTTGGCCTCTGGGCCGCAGGGAGATGTTGGCATCGCAGCGGAAGCTGCCTTCCTGCATGTTGCCGTCGCAGATGTCCAAGCAGCGGACTATGGCGTGCAGCTGCTTGAGATAGGCCGCCGCCTCTTCCGGCGAGCGCAAATCCGGCTCGCTGACGATCTCCAGCAGCGGCGTGCCGGTGCGGTTGAGATCAACGTAGCTCTTCGGCTCGCGTTCGTCATGAATCAGCTTGCCTGCGTCCTCCTCCATGTGGGCACGGGTGATGCCGATGGTCTTCTTCTCGCCGTTGACTTCGATCTCCAAGCGGCCATGCTCGGCAATCGGCAGCTCGAACTGAGAAATCTGATAGCCCTTGGGCAGATCGGGATAGAAGTAGTTCTTACGGGCAAAGCGGTTCTCTCGGTTGATCTGCGCATCCACGGCCAAGGCCAGCTTGATGCCGTTCTCCACCACCTGCCGGTTGAGCACGGGCAGCGAACCCGGCATTCCGAGACAGACCGGGCAGGTCTGGGTGTTGGGCGGCGCACCGAACTCTGTCGAACAGCCGCAGAATATCTTGCTCTTGGTCTTCATCTGGGCATGGACTTCCAGCCCGATCACGGTTTCAAATTCCATAATGTTATCCTATTAAAGAGTGGCAGCTTGTTTTTAAAACATTTCGGCAACCATATACTATTTTCAAATTAAGCAGGAAAAAATTGAAGGGTGTATTTTATAAAAAAATTTTACGTGCAACGCACTATAGCGGCAGTGTGCTGCGCCTTTGTGCGCAATTTTATTTTATGCAGATATCTTTTTATCGAAGCAAGCAAAAATTCCATCGCCGTTTGCGCAGAGACAGGCTAGTGCCCATAACAATGGATTTTAATTGCGATTGACAAAACTTACAAGAAAAAACGAAAAAATTGATATTGTTATTTGCATCTGTGCTGCGTTTATTTTGTTGAATGACTTGCCTCTGGCCCCAATGTGCTGATTTTGCAGCAGCCTGATGTCAGCCAAACAGCAGGCCGAACTTCAAGTTTTTTCATTTAATGGTTTGGAATTAAAAGGAAAAAAATAAACAGAAACAACTCTTCGGCCTGTGTTTAATTTAAAAATATTTAATATTTAAACAAGTTGCATAATTTTAGCCCGCAAAAAATCTGCGTCTGCGTGCAGTTCAGATGAATTGTTTCGCGAAAAACAAAATAATGCTTGTTTTTCATAAAAAAGCAAGTATAATTTTCACGCAGATTGTGACAAAAAGTGATCAAACGGTGATCAGGCGATGACCGAGAATGATCGAAGATGAGCAGAAAATAACGGTTTGTTTTTATGAGTTTTCTTGAAGGACTGCTGTGGTTGAGCCTGAATATCTATCATGAAGCCCGCAGCGAGCCCCAGATCGGTCAGCTTGCCGTCGCCCATGTCACCCTCAACCGGGCCAGCCAGAGCAAGCAGACCGTTGAGCAAGTGGTCACGGCGCCAAAGCAGTTCAGCTGGACTTTTCTGCAAAAGTCCTACGTGCCAAAGGAAACCGACATCTTCGTGGACTGCATTCAGACCGCGATGAAGGCCATGACCAGCAAAGATTTCACTAAAGGCGCGACGTTCTACCACCGCCATGACGTGCGGCCCAAATGGGCGCAGAGCAAAACTTATGTCGCCAAATACGGCGAGCATCTGTTCTATCGCAACTGAAAAAGCCGCCGCCTGAGCAGCGGCCAGCCGTTGAAAACAGCTGTTCCGGTCCGCCGGACGGCTGTTTTTTTTTTCCTCCTCCAAGGCGGAGGAGGAAAAAATCAGGCCGCTGCACTTCCGGCTGGACGTAATTGGCAAACCGGTTATTATGAACAGAAGGCCGCCCTGCGCCGCCGCTGGCCAACAATTTGTTCCGACGGCATGAAACATCTGAAAGGGCTGCCATTCTGCCACAGGATGAAAATGAAGGATGGCGGCTGACTTGCATTGCATCCTGACAGCAATTCCTGCCCAAAAGAATAAGGAGCGGCGCAGCCGCCACAGCGAACGACATGCCCCATTCCGTCCTCAAGGCCGGCGGCGCAGCCTTTGATCTGAAAGGTTCGGCCTTCACGATTCTGGTTCTCACCCTGCGGAGCAGCGATCTGGACGCAGTGGCGGAGCAGCTGGCGGAAAAAGTGCGGCAGGCTCCTGATTTTTTTCATCACGCGCCGCTTGTGATCAGCTTTGGGCATCTTGATGAGGATGCGGCGGAGCGTGTCGATCTTGCTCTGTTGACCGATATTGTGCGGATGCAGGGCTTCATCCCTGTCGGCATCGCCGGAGGGTCTGAGGAGCAGAAAAAACAGGCCGCCGCGCTGAAGCTGGCAGCATTGGCGGCGCGGGCGGGCGGCAGGCCGCCGCAGGACGAGGATCCAGCCGGGGAGCCTGAGCCGGAACCAGCCGCCGAGCCGCCGGGCCGAGAGCCGTCTGTCATCATCACCGAGCCGGTGCGCTCCGGCCAGAGCGTGGTCATTGCGCAGGGCGACCTGACAGTGCTGGCCTCAGTCGGCTCCGGGGCGGAAATCGCGGCACCGGGCAATATTCATGTTTATGGCGCGCTGCGGGGCCGGGCCTTCGCCGGCTGCGAAGGCAGCCAGACCGCCCGCATTTTCTGCCAGCGGCTGGAGGCGGAGCTGCTTTCCATTGCCGGAGCGCATCTTGTCAGCGAAGATTTTCCAGCCCAGCTGCGCTCCAAGGCTGTGCAGGTCCGGCTGCACGGCGGCAGACTGCATGTCATGGCCTTGTAACGATTTCATCCGCATTCAGGAGGAGCAAATTTGACCAAAATAATCGTAGTCACCTCCGGCAAGGGAGGGGTCGGCAAAACCACCACCAGCGCGGCCTTCGCCATGGGCTTGGCTTTGGAAGGCTACAAGACGGCGGTCATCGACTTCGATGTCGGCCTGCGCAATTTGGACTTGGTCATGGGCTGCGAGCGCCGGGTGGTGTATGATTTTGTCAATGTGATCAACAAGGAGGCTCGGCTCAACCAAGCCTTGATCCGTGATAAGCGCACAGAAAATCTGCATATTCTCCCTGCCTCGCAGACCAAGGACAAGGAGTCGCTGACCATGGAGGGCGTGGAAAGCGTCCTTAATGAGCTGAAAGAGGCAGGTTTTGACTACATTGTCTGCGACTCGCCGGCAGGCATCGAGCACGGCGCGTACATGGCCATGTATTTCGCCGACGAGGCCGTCGTGGTCACCAACCCGGAAATTTCCTCGGTGCGCGACTCAGACCGCATTCTCGGCCTGCTGGCCAGCAAGACCAAGCGGGTTGTGGAGAGCCGCCCGCCGGTGAAAGAGCATCTGCTGCTCACCCGCTATTCGCCGGAGCGGGTGCTGAAAGGAGAGATGCTCTCTGTCAAGGACATCCAAGACATCCTCTCCATTCCTCTGCTGGGCGTCATCCCGGAGTCTGAAGCGGTGCTGACCGCGTCGAACCAAGGCGTGCCGGTGATCGCCAACCGCAGCAGCGACGCGGGCATGGCCTACCACGACTGCGTGGCCCGTTTCCTCGGCGAGGAGATTGAAATGCGGTTCATTGACCCGAAAAAGAAAGGCCTCTTCAGCAAATTCTTCGGGGGCAACTAAATGGGCTTATTTGACTATTTCTATGCCAACCGGAGATCGGCGGAAGTGGCCAAGGAACGGTTGAGCATTCTGATCGCCCGTGACAAAATCCAGCGCAACCGGCCCTCCTTCCTGCCGCAGCTTCAGGACGAGCTGCTCGCGGTGATCAAAAAATATGTCGATATTGATCAGGACGACATCTCCGTCCGGCTGGACCGGGGCGAGGACTGCGAAATTCTGGAGCTGAACATTGCCCTGCCGGAGAAATCCTGCCGCGAGGAAAAAGTCGGAACGACGGAGCGTCTGCCTTAGGCGTAGCCGAGAAAGCGGTCAGTGCGGACCTGTTCCGGGCTGACACCCAGCGCGGCCAGCTGCGTCTCCACGGCTTTGACCATCACCGGCGGCCCGGAGATCAGAAAGGTTGCGGCGGCCAAATTTTGCGTTTCAGCTCGGATGATCTCGGCGCTGATCAGCCCGGCATAGGCGTTCAGCCTGCCGTCCGTTTTTTGCAGCACGTGCGCCAGCCGGAACTGCGGCAGAGGCAGCCCGGCCAGCTCCTCAGCAAAGGCGATGTCGCTTGCATCAGCATTGCCGTAGATCAGGGTGACGCGGCGGCGGTCGTTCTGCCGCGCCATGTCGGCCAGAATGCTGCGGATCGGCGTGATGCCGATGCCGCCTGCGATGCAGACAAGCTCATCGGCAGCACCCTCCGCTGAAAAATGCCCCAGCGGCCCCTTGGCCATCACCATATCACCGTGCCGCAGGCTTTCAAGTGCCTGGCAGTAGGCCGAACCGGTCAGCCGCTTGGTGAATTCCAAAAAATCCCGCGCCGTCCCGTCGCTGAAGGAGAGCGGATGCACCAAGCTGCCGCCCGGCTTCGGCCAGAGCAGCATGTACTGCCCTGCGGCAAATATGAAGCCCGGCGGGCGGCTGAAACGACAGCTGACCGCCTTGGGCGTGCGGACTATCTGTTCGATGAAGCGCAGTTCTATGGCCATAAGCGGCGGTTTCTCCCTGCGGCGGCGTTCTGCCCCGCGAAGCGCATGATGTCGCGTTTCCCATTATACCACATTGTCCGGCTTGAGCAAGCCCGGTCTGGCCAGCAGCAGCCTTTCCAAATCCTCCGCCCTGTGCTATAATCTTCCTTGCCTGTCCTCATCAATCATCGCCAAAAAAGGAGCGGAGCCATGTCTCACGATCAGATCAACGCCGAGCTGAAAGCCTTCAACGACAATCTCGCCGCGTTCATGAGCCGCAGGCCGACAAAGGAGGAGGTTCCGCCTGGCGCGTCCGGCTGCGGCGCCGCGCCTGTTTTTGATCAGGCCGCGCTGGAGCGGCATGATTATGTTGCCGCCCGCGACCTGCTGCGCAGCCAGGCGGCGGCCTCCGGCGAGCTGGACGAGCGGGCCAGGGCGCTGTTCATAGACAACGACCGCGCCGACAAGATTGTTGACGTTTACGGCCAGACCAGCCTGCGGGGCATGGAGGACAGCGGCCTGATGAGCGCGCGGCTGCCGGAGCAGCCATGGTCAGACGACTACTGGGGCCTTTACCTCGGCGTGCTGGGCAAGCGCTACGCTGACAGCAATTTCCCCAAGTCCACTGACTGGAAGGTGAATTTCGACTATATCCAGCGCAGTCCAGCGGCGGCTGTCCTCGCGGGCGGCGATCAGGCTGCGGTCAACCGGCTTTCGCCTTCGGAGAAATACGACATTCTGGTCGGCGACCCGCAGTTTTCGCTGACCAAGCAGATGTGGGAGGAAGGCAGGCGCTACTACGAGGGAAGCGGGCAGGTGGAACTGTGGATGGGCATCTGCCATGGCTAGGCTGCTGCGGCCTACATGCTGGACAGGCCGGTCAATGCCGTTACTGTCTTGGCGGCGGACGGTCTGACGCGTCTGACTTTTTATCCTTCTGACATCAAGGCCTTGGCCTCGCTGCTCTGGGCAAAAGTCAGCCCGAAAGTCAGATTCATCGGCGGACGCTGCAACGACAAGAATCCGCAGACCGATCCGCAGACCGGGCGCATCCTCGCCCAGCACTGCTTCGACACCAATCCCGGCACCTGGCATTTAGCCATGGTCAATCAGATCGGCGTGTCCCAGCGCAGCATGGTCATGGACGCGACCTATGATTACGAGGTCTGGAATCAGCCGGTGCTGGCGTACAGTTGCAGCTATTTCAACCCGGCCAGCGGCGCGGCGGTCAATTCGCTGACCGAGGCGACAGTCCGCAGGGCGCAGTTCAGCAATGACAAATTTGCCGCCTACCGGGGGCCGCAGACCGACAGCATCGTCGGCATTGCGATGGAGGTGGAATACCTTGTTGAAACCGCGCCGTCGCAATTCGCCCCGGACGGCCCGCACCGCGACCGGGTGACGAAAGTCCGCTATCTGTACGATCTGGAGCTGGATTTCACCGGCAAGATCATCGGCGGCGAGTGGTATCAGAACGCCCATCCTGATTTTCTCTGGACACCGGCCAAAGGCGCACGCGCCCTGCCGTCGTGGGAGGCCCGCAACACCGTCCGCCCGGAAGACTGGCAGGAAGGACAGTCTGTTCCTGAGATGTGGCGGCAGATCGCTGCCATCACTTCGGAATACTCCAAAACGCCGATGGCGGCTGTCACTGAGCGGCTGATTCAGCTGTCGGGCCGCTGAAGTCTGTCGGCCTCCTGCCGCAAAATTGTTCTGCCGCATTTCCGCCGCATCCCGTATAATAACTCTTGTGCTGCGGCGGCAAGGAAGGGGGCTGTCAAGACAACCTGCTGAAAAAAAAATTATGTGGAGAATCATCGCGGCGGTGCTGCTCGCGGCCTGGCTGCCGTCCGGCTGCGCGGCGGCAGGCAAAAAACAGATTGAGCAGACCGCTGCGCCTGCGCGGACTGAGTTCTGCTGGCCTTTGGCTGATTTCAGATATTCCCGCTGTCAGCCAACCGGCGCGTGGCTGGCGCCAAGAGGCAGGAATTCCCATCATCTCGGCGTGGACATGTTCGCTCCGATTGGTCGGCCTGTGCGGGCAATTGCCGACGGCGTGGTGCATGACATTTCCACCAGCGGCTGGGGGCCGGGCAACGTCGCGGTCATGCTCCGGCACCGGCTGGCGGATGGCCGCTGGTTCATCGCCCTTTACGGGCATATCAGGAATGTGAACGGACTGCGCAAGGGCAGCCATGTGCAGGGCTGCCAAACTGTGGGTTTGGTCGGGCCGTACCGCGCCGGTTCGCATCTTCATCTGGGGATCATTGCTCCAGGCAAACTGCCGCATGCGCCTTATGGCACCAGCAAACGCGGAGATCACAACAACTTCATCGATCCTGTCCGTTTTCTGCAAACTGGCCTGCCGGAAGCCGGAGGATGCGTCAGTCAAGCTGAGGCCGCCGACCGGCCTGCCGCGTCAGAGCCTGCTGAGGAGACGAGGAAAGCCGTCAATGCGCCTGTGCTGACCAGCACGAAAAAAGTTCATAGCAAGAAGACTGCCGCTGCCAAAAAATCTTCCGCCAAGAAAAAGCCTGCGGCTAAGGTCAAACAGGTGAAGCGCAAAAGCAAGTCAGCGGCCCGCTCTGCGAAAAAACCTTCTTCCAAATCTTCCAAAAAAACGCCGACGCTCAAAGGCGGCTCAAAGCGTTCCGTATCTGGTCGCGCACGGAAGTGACAGGCTGAACAGCATCAATTCGGCAAATCCAAGGCTCAGCAAACGAAGCAAAAATCTCGGAAACCCGCCGCAGGTAAGAAAGCTGCTCAAAGGCGTTGACCTGCCCGCCCCGGCTGCTGATCCGCTCGGCGGACAGCTCCGGCGGCATGGTCAGGAGAATGACCAGATCGGGCTGCGGCGCGAAGCGGTTGCGCTGGAGGATTTGTTTGACATCCAGCCCGTTCGCGCCCTGATAGGCGGCGGTTGAATAGTAATAGCGGTCCGTCAGCACTGTCCGCCCGGCATTCAGCGCAGGCCGGATTACGTCCTTGACATGCAGCTTCCTGTCCTCGATGAACAGCTCCAGCTCCTCCTCCGGCGTGCAGGCTCCCCGATTGACGTACAGCTCGCGGATGCGGCGGCCATAGACGCTGTCGGTCGGCTCGCGGGTTGCAACCACATCCTCGCCCTGCGCCCGCAGCCAGTCGGCCAGCAGCTTGATTTGAGTTGACTTGCCTGTGCCGTCTATGCCCTCAAAGGCGATCAGGGTTCCTGTCCGTGATATTTTTCTTTTTCTCATCTCGCTCTGTTGCGGGCGATATCCATTGCCATCTGCCACGCCGCCCGCAGGCTGGCCGCGTCGGCGCAACCTTTGCCGGCAATGTCGTATGCTGTGCCGTGATCCACTGAAGTGCGGACGATGGGCAGGCCCAGCGTCACGTTCACCCCGTCTTGGAAGTGGAGCAGCTTGAAGGGGATCAGCCCCTGATCGTGATACATGCAAACCACTGCGTCAAACGCGCCGTTTGCCGCTTTATAGAAAACCGTGTCCGGCGGCCACGGCCCGCTCACCTCCGCCTCGCCCTCGTATCGCCGTACCGCAGGCTCGATGATTTCAATCTCTTCCCTGCCGAACATGCCCTGCTCGCCGCTGTGCGGATTGAAGCCGGCCACGGCGATGCGCGGCTTTTCCACGGCAAAATCGCGGCGCAGCGCGTCAGCGGTCATGCGGATGCAGCCGAGAATATTTTCAGCAGTCAGCCGCTGGCTGACCTCGGCCAGCGGCTCGTGGATGGTGACCAAGACCACCCGCAGCCGCGTCCCGGCCAGCATCATCCGGTAGCGGCTTGCTCCGGTCAAAGTAGCCAGCATCTCGGTGTGGCCGGGATGCCAGATGCCTGCCTCGTTCAGGGCTTTTTTTGAGATCGGACAGGTGATGACCGCCGAGAAATCCCCGGCCAGCGCGCCTGCGGCGGCCCGGCGGATGTATTCAGCCATTGCCGTCGCGCTTTCCTTGGTCGGCTGGCCCCAGCTCAGCTTGTCAGCATCAAGCTGCGACAATTCCAGCACCGGCACTGTGTCGGGCGTGACATCCTCTCCCGCGTTCCAAGCGACAGGCTGATTCCTGCTGCCCAGCAAAGCGGCGGCGCGGGTCAGCACGCCAAGGTCGCCGAGCACGACCGGAGCGGATGGAACTTCGGCTTCGCTCAGGCTGTCAAAAAAGCGGAGGATGATTTCCGGGCCGATCCCGACCGGGCAGCCCATTGTGATTGCGGCAGGTTTCATGATCACAGCAACAGGTGATAGACCGCAGGCAGCCAAGGCGCATCAGCATCTTGTGTTCCGCCAACAGCATATTCATGCGCACCGATATCCACCTGTCCGCCGCTGATGCGTGGCGTTCCGGCATGATCAAAAGGAAATGGCTCGGCAGTGTCACCGTCGCCGTCCTGATCAAAGCTGTCCGCAGGCAGCGCAGCATCCGCGCCGCTGTCAACGGCGGGCGAGGCTCCCTGAAGGCGGAAATCGTCATTGGCCCCGTTCACAAACAACGGATCAGCTTTCGCATCTGCTCCGGCATTGACCCGGCTGTTGTCCGCTGACCCCATGTCGCCCCAAAGCAGGTTGTCGCTGACGACCGCCCCGGAGACTCCGGCTGGAATGTCGTAAATTTGATATCTGCCATTCTGCCAGGCGATGTTGTTGCGGATGCTCAGACCGGTGATGCTGGGATTCGCGACATGCACCGCGCCAAACCAGTTGACGCTCACACCGTTGCGGGCAAAGGTGTTGTTGACCACCAGAATGTCCTCCAGCGGCTCAATCCCGGTATAGCCGGTGTCGTCAGGGAAATAGAGACCTGCCCGGTAGTTGTCATGCACTATGTTGTTAAAGACGCGGATATTGCGCAGCAGCCCGCCGCGCTCTGAGCCGATGTAGAGGGCGTGGGTGTTGATGTGATGAATATGGTTGCTGTGCACATCAATGTTTTCGGTGAGCTGATCCCAAGCGTCAATGTAAATGCCGGGCCGGTTGATGCGCAAATCCCAGACCTCGTTGTGATGCACCGAGCCGTTCTTTGATCCCTGCTTGATATCAATACCCTCGCCGCCGCTGGCACCCGAAGAGCCGTTGTGAACCCTGTTTTTGCACACCTCAAAGCGGTTTACTCCGGCTACAGTGATCATTTCATTCGGGCCGCCCAAATTGGTGTCCTCCACGTCATTGCCGTCAATCAGGATGTCAGCAGATGGCAAACCGGGCTGGCTGCTTTTAGTGAAGACTTGGATGCCGGACGAATCGGTGTGCAACACATGATTTTTTTCAATGATGATATGGCGGGAATTTTCCACATAGATACCGATACCTTCTGCGTTGTCATCCACGTTTTTTACAGTGAGGCCAGAGATGCGGATATACTCTTTGTTGCGGATATTGATCAGCCCGCCTACCGGCAGCACGGCATTGCCGCCGTCGAGCACTGGCGCATGGCCGGGATAGGCGGTAAAAGTGATCCAGCCGGAGACAGAATTGCCGGAGTTGGCCGGTGCCAAGTATTTTACGGACGAGTGATTGTTGAGGGCGTAAGTGCCGTTTTTGATATAGACCGTGTCGCCTGCGGTCAACGTTGCCGCCGCCTTCTGCACGGTAGCCCACGGCGCGGCTTCATCCCCGGAATTCGCATCATTTCCGGCTGCCACGTCAACATAATAAACTGTCGCCCCAGCAAGTTGCGTGCTGCCAAGCAGCGCGGCGCAGCCGAAGAAAAATGAAAAAAGTATATTGCTCATAGCAGTCTCTCTGTTCATATTCAATAAAAACAATTTTTTGTCATTTCGATGACATCGATCCATACGGGAGATCTTGCCTTTACTGTCGCTATTATAGAATATAATTCGCCTGTTTTACAACTTGTTTCAAGCTAAAAGAATTATCTACGCAGCAATAAAAAATTAATTTGATAAATTCAAAAGCCAGTTAACGCAAACAGGGACTCAGCCTGCGCCGAGTCCCTGCCGTGTTGTCACTGCTGCGGGAGGCCGCCCTTACACGGTCAGATCCTCGCGCACCCGCTTGCGCGGCCCGCCGTGCCCGGCAGTTGACCAGTCGCGGACAGGCGCGGCGGCGGTCAGCTCCTGCTGGCGCTCCAGCCTGCCCATGCGGTCATAAATCATCTGCCAGACGCAGTCGGTCTCAGTGTTGATCTCGCAGCGGCCGTTGGCCGAGCCGCCGCAGGGGCCGTTCATCAGGCTCTTGGCGCAGCGGGCCACCGGGCAGAGGCCGCCGGTGAAATGCAGCACGCAGTGGCCGCAGCCCGCGCACATCTCTTTCCATACGCCCTGCTCGGCGGAGCCGCCGAAGAAGGTGGTGTTGAGCGCCGGGTAGACATGCTCGGCGGGGCGCAGGTTGGCGATGAAGTTCACGCCCACGCCGCAGGCGGTGGAGAGGATCGCGTCGTACTGGCCGGCGTATTGGTCCAAGCCGTCGATGTACTCCTTGTCGCACTGGCGCACGAGCGAGGCTGTGGCCACTTCCGCCTCCCTGCCCTCCTTGCGCAGGCCGAGGCGCACCAAGGAGGCGAGGATCTCGGCTTCGCGCTCGCCGCCTGCCGAGCAGACAGTGACGCAGCCCTTGCAGGCCAGCACGAGTATCTTCCTGCTGTCCCGCAGCATCTTCAGTATTTCCGCCAGCGGCTTCCGTTCAGCTACTATCATGGGTGTTCTCCTCAAACAGGTCTTGGTGTCAGGCCGCCTTGCGGCAGAAGGGGCTTTTCCCCAGCCTGCTGGTCAGCGCGTTCATCTCCTCGGCGGCGGCGATGAATTCCGGGTGCAGTCCGCGCTCCAGATGATACATGCGCGCCCGGTCCTCCTCAACGCCCATCTCGGCCAGCGCCTTGCGCACTGCGGCGACCCGCTTGGCCGCGCGCTGGCTGCCTTTGACGTTGTGGCAGCCCTCAGCCGGGCAGCCGACCACGTAGACCGCGTCCGCGCCGTCCTCAAAGGCCTTGAGCAGGTCTGTCTCCTCCAGCTTGCCCGTGCAGGCCAGCCGGGTCAGAGTGATGTTGGCCGGGAAGTTCAGCTCGCCCAGCACCTTGCCGCCCTCGGCGCAGCTCTGCGCTGCGGCGTAATGGCAGGTGAAAAGCCGGATGTCCGGTGTGAAGCTCATGGCAGCCTCCTTAGTTCGCGCCGCAAGCAGCCAAGAGCCGCTCGTCTTCGGACTGGTTGAGAGTGATGGCCTGGGCCGGGCACTCGCCCGCGCAGATGCCGCAGGCGCGGCAGGCCGCAGGGTCGATGTGCGCTGCGCCGCCCGCGTCGATCTTGGGCACGCCCCACGGGCAGACGCGGACGCAGGTCAGGCAGGAGACGCAGAGGTCGCGCTCGACCTTGGCGGCCTTGCCCTTCGCCACGAGCTGGTCAGAAGTGACATGGCCTTTCTTCAGGGCCAGACCGCGCAGCACGGTCATGATGTCGGCGAATCCGACATTCTGAGGGCACACGGGCACGCAGCTCCGGCAGCCGGAGCAGTGCCAGATCAGCTCGGAGGAGAGCAGCCGCTCCTCCATGCCCATGCGGATCATGTGGATGATCTTGCGGGGATCATAGGCGGGAATTGCCATGCTCACCGGGCACGCGCCGGAGCACGCGCCGCAGGCGAAGCAGGAGTTGAGATGCCCGCCGCCGGGTTCAGCGGCCACTTCGGCGCTGAAGCGGGGATTCATTGCAAACACTTTCTGAGACATGCGGCAGCCTCGCTGGACAGTTGCGTTGCCGGAGCAACAATATAGGGAAATACGAATGAGCGGATTCAGTGTGCGACCAGCAATAACTAACGCATTTTGGCGGGTTTGTCAATGAAAGGCTGCGGCAGGCGGCGTTCTCCGCTACTCATAGCGGGCAGCCCAGATGTTCCGGTTCGTGCCGTCATCCTGCTCCCAAACCGCGATGGCCTTGCCGTCCGCGTCAATCATCACATGCGGATTCTGCGCGTCGCCGATATTGTTTTTCTCTATCAGCTGAATATCCTGCCAGCCTGCGCCGGGCGCATGGCGGGCAGCCCAGATGTTCCAGCGGATGCCGTCGTGCTGCTGCCAGACTGCGGCTGCGCCGCCTGCCGCGTTCATGGCAATCTGAGGCTGCTTCGCATCGCCTGCGTCGTTTGTCTCCAAAAGCTGCGGCGCGCTCCAGCCTGCGTCAAGCGTGTATGACGCTGTCCAGATATTCACGCGGGAGCCGTCAGACTGCTGCCAGACAGCAAGCGCGTTGCCCTCCTCATCCATAGCGACATCAGGATTTGCTGCGCCGTTGACAGCATCCGTTTCAAGGAGCTGGGCCGTGCCCCAGCCGGTTCCGGCGGCATAGCGGTTGACCCAGATGTCGCCTCCGACCAGCGGAAGAGCAGTCCGCTGCCAGACGGCAATGACATTGCCAGCCTTGTCTGCGGCAAGCTGGTGGCCAGCGGAATTGGAAAGCTGAACTGGATCAGCGGTCTCAATCAGCTGGCTTTTTCCCCAGCCTGCGCCTAGTTCATACCGCTTGGCGGCAAGATAAAAGGTGTTAACCAGCCGCTGCTCCCAGACAACCAGCAGATTGCCGGACGCATCAGCGGAGGAAAGAGCGGTTCTCTGCTGTGAGTTCGCTTCAATCTGGACTGGCGCACTCCAGCCTGCGCCGGGTTCATAGAGGCTTGTCCACAGCACGCTGAACCTCATGCCCTCGGTCCAGAAGGCGGCGGCATTGCCTGCCTCGTCCATGACCACGCTCTGCGGCTCGGCAAAATTAGAGCTGCCGCTGATCTGAACAGTCTCGCCGCAGCTGTCTGCCGCCGCACATATTTTGGCATAGACCGCCGCATCGTCATTTGCGTCGTATTCGCTCCAAGCGACAGCAAGGCTGCCTGCCGGACTCATCGAAACCACGCTGTTGCCGCCGCCCAGCAGACCTGCCGCCTTCCAGCCAACGCCTGCCGTATATTGTCTGCACCATGTGCCGCTGCCGCTTTTGCGCCACAAGGCCAAAGCGTTCCCTTGAGCATCGGCAACGATGTCAGGGGAATACGCATAATCAGCCTCGTTTTCAACAAGCTGCGGCGTGCGCCAGCGCGGCCCGGAAGGCGGCGGCGCGGAATTTTTAGTCAAAACAGAAGGCATGACCAGCTTCAGCACATTGGCGGCGGCATCGCATGGCAGGAGCGGCAGGAACAGCGCAATCAGCGCCGCAGGTTTCGCAAAAAAAGAACAGGGTGTCATCATGCGCCTTGAAAGCTGTTTTTTATTCTGAAATCCTGGCCGCAGCCGATCATACCTTGCCCTTGCCCTGCCGGAGGATGGAAATCAGCAGGCCGAAGCCCATGCAGCCCGCCAGCAGGAAGCCCGCCACGCCGATGATCGGAATATCGTGCCATTTCGGCTTGATGCCTGACAGCACGACCAGCGAGGAGCCGATGATCAGGGCGGCCAAGACGATGGCGTAGGCGATCCGGTTGGAAACCCGGTACAGCGCCTTTTCCAAAGGCCGCAGGCCGTGATGCTCCAGCTCCAGCCGCACCTTGCCTTGGCGGAGCATGGCCAGCACGCTGCGGGTCTCGGCAGGCAGGTCGCGGAACAGATGCAGATACTGCGCTCCGGTGTCCGCCGCCTCTGCGGCCAGCCGCCGGGGCGAGACCCGCTCCATCTTGATTTTGCGGATGAAGGGCTTGGCCAGCGAGAGCATCTCAATCTGCGGATCGAGCATCAGGCCCACGCCCTCTGCTGTGCCCAAGGATTTGAGCATCAGATAGAGGCCCGGCTTGAGGAACATTTGATGGCGGCTGAAAAGCCGCAGCAGCTCCCAGTGAATCCTGCCAATCTCCAAATCGCCGATGGACAGGTGCAGGTAGCGGCTCATGAAGTCGCTGATGTCCAAGGACAGCGCGTCACGGTCAAACTCGCCCTGCTGAACGGTCATCTGGAGCAGGCTGGCAGTGACCCGGCTCTCGTCGCCGGAAACAATGCTGGCCACCAGCTCAATGAAGGTCTCCCGGTCTTTGAAAAGCAGCCTGCCCATCTGGCCGAAGTCAATGAAGCAGACCACGTTGCCGGGCAGAAAGAAAATGTTGCCGGGATGCGGGTCGGCATGAAAAAAGCCGTGGGTGAAAATCTGCTCCATCACCAGCCGGGCGCCGCGCTCGGCCAGCAGAGTCAGGTCGTGGCCTGCGGCCCGCAGCCCCTCGATGTCTGAAGCCTTGATGCCGTCAATCCGCTCCATGACCAGAATGCGCTGGGTGGAGAGGGCCGGGAAGGCTTCCGGCACATAAAGTTCCCGGCAGCCTGCGAACTGGCGGGCGAAATGCTGAATGTTGGCCAGCTCGATGGTGAAGTCGATCTCCCGCGACAGGCTGCGGGAGAACTCGCGGACTATGGCCGTGGGCCGGTGGCCCTGCACCTCCTCCAGATGGTCCTCCATCAGCTGGGCGATGCGGGCCAGTATCTCCAAGTCAATGGAGATGATGCGTTCCAGCCGGGGCCGCTGCACCTTGACCACCACCTTGCGCCGCCGTTGGCCGCCCTCCGCGTCCCGCAGCTCCAGCCGGGCATGGTGCACCTGGCTGATCGAGGCCGCCGCCACCGGCTCCCGGCTGAACACAGCAAAGATCTCATCCGGCTCTTTGCCCAGCTCCTCTAAAAAAATCTGCCGCACCTCCTCGTAGGGGAAGGGCGGCACCTCGTCCTGGAGCTTGGCCAGCTCTTTCAGGTAATCTGGCGGCACAAGGTCAGGCCGCACCGAAAGCAGCTGGCCAAGTTTGATGAAAGTCGGCCCCAGCTCCTCCAAGGCCATGCGCAGGCGTTCAGGCCGGGAATGCCGGAGCAGCTGCTCCTGCTCCTTGTCCCTCTGCTTGTTCCGGCTGAAGAGCTGAAGGCCGTAATGATCCAGATGCAGGTGTTCAGCCAGATCGCTGAAGCCGTAGCGGAACAGCACCCGCAGAATCTGCTGATAGCGGTTCAGGTGCCGGAAGGTCCGGTTGAACACGCCGAACTGCCTGATGCTGACCATCGGCCTCTACGCGGCGGCTCCGCTGTCCTGCTGGCAGCCGCAGCCCTGCTCCTTGCGCAACGCGGCTTCCAGCTCCTCGACCTTGCGGCGCAGCTCCGCCACCTCGTCGGCGCTGGCAAGATGGCACTGCTTGACCTTCTCCTCCACCTTGCGTCCGATCCACTGCTCCAGATTGCCCTTGGCGACATCGGATTTCTTCAGCAAATCATCGACAAAGGCTTTGCCCTCCTCGACTGACAGACAGCCCTTGTCCATCAGCTCCTTGCGCATCTCCTCAAGTTTCTCGCGGGTCAAAAACGCCGCGCCGATGCCTGCGTACATCATGTTCTTCAACATGTCTTTCATGCTCCGTCCTCCTGAATTTGAAATTGCGCGGCAGCTGTCACGCCGCCGCGCCTGCAAAAAAATACCCGATTTCCCGCTGTCCGCACAAGGGAATAAGGGCATCAGACCGCCGTCTCGGCAAAATACTCCCGCACCGCCTCGATGCCCCCTGGCTCTTGGCTGCCTTGCTTGCGCTTATAGCGTCTCGGCAAAATACTCCCGCACCGCCTCGATGCCCTGCCCGGCGACCTCCGGCGGCGGCGAGACCAGCGGGTTGTTGTCTAACAGCAGTTCGGCCAGATTGGCGAGCTGAGTGATTTCCGGCGGCAGCTCGCTGAGATGGTTGCTGTGCAGGTTCAGCTCGGTCAGCTCCGGCAGGAGCAGGAGCACGGGCGAGAACGAGTTGAGATTGTTGCCGAAGAGGCAGAGCGATTCCAGCCCCCGCAGCCGGGCGATTTCCGGCGGCAGCTCGCTGAGATGGTTGCTGTGCAGATTCAGCTCGGTCAGCCCGGTGAGCTGGAAAATTTCCGGCGGCAGCTCGGTCAGCTCGTTTCTGCCAAGACAGAGAGCGGTCAGGTTCGTCAACCGGGTGATTTCCGGCGGCAGACGGCATAGCTGGTTGCCGCCAAGGTAAAGGCGAATCAGGCTGCCCAGCTGGCCGATTGTCGCTGGCAGCTCGGTCAATCTGTTGTCGAGAATGGAGAAATCGGTCAGCTTGTCCAACATGCCGATTTCTGGCGGCAGGCTGGCCAAGCGGTTGCCGTCAAGATTCAGCTCGCGCAGCTCGGTCAGCTGAAAAAACTCCGCAGGCAGCGCGCTCAGGCGGTTGCCGTTGAGCGACAGCTCTTGCAGGCGGGTCAGTTGGCCGATCTCCGGCGGCAGCTCGGCAAGCTGATTGTCGTTGAGATTCAGGGCGGCCAGTTTGGTCAGACGGCCAATTTCCGGCGGCAGTTCCGTCAGCCGGTTGTTGAGCAGGTACAGCTCAGTCAGGCAGCTCAGTCCGCTGATTTCCTTGGGAAGATAGCGCAGGCCGCAGCCGCC
This sequence comes from Candidatus Electronema sp. JC, assembly GCF_048287365.2. Classification (NCBI taxonomy): domain Bacteria; kingdom Pseudomonadati; phylum Thermodesulfobacteriota; class Desulfobulbia; order Desulfobulbales; family Desulfobulbaceae; genus Candidatus Electronema; species Candidatus Electronema sp. JC. Next base: position 45,733 of record NZ_JBLWEM020000022.1, read on the forward strand.
GAGGTTGAGGGATTTCAGTTTGGTCAGCCGCCCGATGTCCGGCGGCAGCTCAGTCAGGCAGTTGCCGCGCAGGTTCAGCTCGGTCAAACTGCTCAGTCCGAAGAGTTCGGACGGCAGTTCTTTGAGCTGGGTGCCGATGAGATTGAAACGGACCGCCTTGCTGTCTGCGGCTCTTTGGATTGCCTGAAGCAGCTCTTCGTGGGTCATCTTCGTTCTCCTTTAGGGCAAATTAGTTGTTGTTTCATCATCTCTCCGCCCGATATCCCGATGAAAAGCCTCCAGCGCATCGCCGTGCGCCGCCTCGGCTATGAAACGCCGCAGATGCTCGGTCACAGCCACGGAACGGTGCCTGCCGCCGGTGCAGCCCACCGCGCAGCTGAAGTCCTCGCGGCCCGCCTGCCTGTGACTTTCGAGCAGGAAAGCGAGAAACGGCTCCAGGCGGGCGAGAAATTCGCGCCCAGCCTGGCTTTTCAGCACGTATGCCGCCACAGGCGCTTCCAGCCCGCTGTGTTCCTTCAGCTCCGGCACCCAGTAGGGGTTGGGCAGGAAGCGGACATCCAGCACTGTGTCCGCCTCTGGGCGGCCATATTTGAAGCCGAAGGAAAAAAGCCTGATTTTCATCGCATCCTCCTCATGCGGACGCGCAGAGGATTCTGATCTCCTCCGCCTTTTCGCGGATGCCGCGCCGCAGCACCTCGCTGTTGTAGGCCGAGATCGCATCCCGGCGTTTCAGCATCCCCAGCACCCATTTGTCCTGCATGTTCTCGACCACCGGAATTTCCTCAATGCCTTTGATGTCAAAAAGCTGGATCGCGTCAAAGAGATTATGGTCTGGAGTCAGAGCGATGACATCGCGGCTGCAAATCGAGCCGACTAAATGACAGCAGCGCTGCTCGTCGTCATGAATGATGTTTTTCACATCCTGCATCGAGACCACACCGACCATGTGTCCGGCATGATTGACCACCGGGAAATAAAACGAGTCGGTGGCCAAGGCGAAGAGGTTGAGCAGGTGGTTGATGTTCGCGGTCTCGCTGATGAAATCAACATCTTCGGTGATTGCCTTGCCGACCTTGATGGATTTAAGGACGGCGACTTCGCGGCCATGATGGATGTCTATGCCTTCGCGGGTGAAATCCACCGTGTCAATGGAATCGCCATACAGTTTCTCTGAAACCACTGTGCCGAGAATGGCGGTGAGCATCACCGGGATGATGATCAGGTAATTGCCTGTCATCTCAAAGAGGAGGAAGATGGCGGTCATCGGCGCATGGGTGGCGGCGGCGAGAAAGGCGCCGATGCCCACGGTGGCGTAGGCCCCGGCAGTCGCGGTCTGCTCCGGCAGCAGGGCATGGGCCACGCTGCCGAAGGCTCCGCCAATCACCGCGCCGATGAAGAGCGATGGCGCGAAAACCCCGCCCGACCCGCCGGAGCCGAGGGTCACGGCAGTGGCGGCGGACTTGAGCAGGATCAGGGCGGCCATCACGCCCAGCTCGCCCTTGCCTGCCAGCACTTCCTCAATGTATTCATAGCCGTCGCCCATCACCTGCGGAAAGAGGATGCCGACGCAGCCGACCATGAAGGCGCCGAGGATCGGTTTGAGCTGGCCATGCAGCGGCAGGGCGGCGAAGCGGTCGCGGATGAAATAGAAAGAGCGGATGTGCAGCACGGCCAAGATGCCGATCAAAACGGCCATCAGGCTGTAGAGCGGCAGTTCCACCAGCGGATTGACCATGTGATAATCCGGGATGGGAAAGGCCGCCACCTCGCCGTACCAAGCCCGTGAGACCACCGTAGCCATAGCCGAGGCGATCACCAGCGCGGAGAAGGAGGAGATCTCATAGGTGCCTAAGAGGATGATCTCCGCCGCAAAGAAGACCCCGGCCAGCGGCGCGTTGAAGACTCCGGCCACGCCGCCTGCGCAGCCTGCGGCCACATAAACCTTCATCCGCACGCCGGAGACCCGCAGCCGCTGGCCGAACTGCGAGCCGAGCGCGCCGCCGATCTGGGCGATCGGCCCTTCCACGCCAGCGGAATTGCCGCTGCCGATGGTTAACGCTGTGGCCGCGATCTTGATGAAGATGTTCCGGGCCTTGATCACCCCGTTTTCCAGATTGATCTTGCGGAGGAATTTGGTGAAGCCGTAGCCGTTGACCTTGCCGGGAAAAAGCAGCGAAAGCGGAATCAGCAAGACCATGCCGCTCATCGGCAGGAGCGGCAGGAGCAGGCTGCGCCAGCCGCCCTCGCCGACGCGCAGCAGCTCGTAGCCCTGAACAAAAAGCCGTTCATGCACCAGCTCCAGCGTCTCGCGGAAGAGGATGCTGAAGGCTCCGGCGAGCAGGCCGATCAGGGCGGCTGTGAGCAGCACGGCGGTCTTCTCGCCGGGTAGAAACACTTTCAGTTTGGCAGGCATGGCAATTCCGTCAGAATCAAAAAATGCGGCAGGTCAGCGGAGCGGCAAGGCAAAAATAGCCGACAATTTTATCGGTATTATCGAGCAACACTTCTTTGCGGTTCGGAAAAACATCTTTGTTGTCTAACCGGATTTCTTTTCTGATCAAGAGCGCTCCTTTCCGGTCAATTAACGCTTCTTCGTTGTTTAACAAAACTCCTTTGCTGTTAATCAGCACTTCTTCTTTGCCGAACCAAACTCCTTCCTTGCTAAACAACGCTTCTTTGCTGCCGAACAGCACTCCTTGCCGGTTTAACAACACTCCTTTCTTCCCGAACAAAATTCGATGCTGCTTTGACCGGGATGAAAATTTTCCCGCCGCTACATTTTCCCGGCCAAACCACCCTTCTTCGCTTGGTGATCCGCTGGAATCATCTCGGCCAGCAGGGTTTCCGGGGCGATGTCCTGCTCGTTTGGCCAAGTCACGGCTCCGAACAGAATGCCGACCTGATTGAAATACTGCACATTCCGCAGCTCTTGAAACACACCGCGATGCAGATAGGGCTTCAGGTCGAAGATGCCTTTTTGGCTGTTTTCCAGCTCAACATAAATGCGATACTCTTCAAGAGGCTGAACAAATTTCACATCCCAGTGCATGACAAATCTACAGCTTCCCGGCCAAGCTGCCCTTTAGCCCAGCCCATGTTTCGCTTTTCAAGCGCAGGATGCGCCTTGTTGCGCCGCCGTCTCAATTCGTGCCAGTTCATCCCGCATGTTGGCTTCAGCGTGCCACAGGTCATACGCCTGCTGCATCCGCAGCCACAAGCCAGGGCCGTTGCCGACAAAGTTGCCGATTCTGAGAGCCAGCTCCGCTGTTACCGGACGGGCGCAATGCAGCACCCGTTGCAGCTGCTGCCGGGAAATGCCGAGCCGCCGGGCGGTCTCACTGACAGAAATGCCAAGGGAAGGCAGCACATCCTCCCGGAGGATTTCGCCGGGATGCGTCGGCGGACGCAGCGCAGATTGCCTGACAAGCTGTTCAGTCATGATTTCAAGTCAATGGGGTGTCGAGTAGGGGCGGAAAATTTTCCGCCCCTACAGCTTCTCGGCCATGCTTTTTCCCGGATGGAATCCAAGGTGGTTTCTCTGTCCTGCCAGAGACCGGCGAAGGCGAAGAAATCCGGCGGCTCATGCTGAGATTCCGCCGCAGCTTCAGCGTGGCTGGCCTTTACCGAGTCAACAAAATCAAGAGCCGCCAGCAGCTCAAGCAGCATTTTCGCCTTTTCTTTGTCCCTGACTTGGATGACGATTTGCTCCATATCAATCTCCAGTTTGCGAGAGTAGGGGCAGTTCGCGAACTGCCCCTACAGCTTCCCGGCCAAGCTGCCCTTGGTGATGTCCCAGCCCATGTGCGCTGAAAGCGAACGCACAGCCTCGTCTATTTTGTCCGGGGGAATACCGGCTTCTTCTGCGGCTTCTTGGATATGCTCTGGGGGGATAGGTTGGCGTGGGTCATGCCACATGTCGAAGTTACTTCCTGGGTATTGCTGGAATACAAATTCGCCAAAACGGGAATGCTGTTTTCCTACCAAAAAAGCACCTGTATTACTAATGGTATAAAACTCTTTAATTAGTTGACTAGTTTTTTCATCAGGCCAATATGTTGATAATAATTTTAATGCTGGACAGCAAAATGTTTCGTTTTCAGCTCTCTGTATACGTTCTATGAGTATTTGGCGAGTACGCGCATCTTGCCAATGTGCTGCCAATGCTTCAAGTCCTCCATCACGAAAAGAACAGCTATCAGAGAAACAAAAATATTCAACCCATTGTCGCTGTTGAAAAATAATTGCCAAGAAAATAGGCCATAGATATTCGATAAAAGAATTTTTTGGCCGTTGCTTGTCAAAATGAAATACGGTCTTGCCAGGCCATTTATTACCAACAGCCTTCGCTGCGTCAAGTAGCTGTTCAACAATTTCTCGTTGTCTTGAATGGCAAGATTCATTAATAGGTTCCACTAAAAAACAATTAATTACACTTAATAACAAATCAGATCCTATCTTTTCTTCAATCAGATTTAGGTTTCCAGCTTCACTCAAACACCAAACCGCCAGAAGCAACTCCGGCAACTCTGTTTCCCCGTCCCACTTCTCCAAATCCACACGCTCAGTCAAATGCTCAATAATCTTCCCGGCAAATGACTCATCAACCTGCCCGCAGATCAGGCGCAGCACCTCCTGCCAGTCGTCTTCCCGGCAATGCTGGTCATAGAGCGCAAGCAGGCCGTCAATGTCTAAGCTGCGTTTTTTCTCAAACTGATCAACAAACTCAGCCGCGCAGAAATATTCCAGAAAGGTGCGGTGAACAAAGCCGTAGCTGTCGCTGCCGAGAAAGCAGAGAATGAAATTGCGCTGGCGCAGTTGTTCAACCAAGGCGTTGGCAGCTTTACGGGCTTGCGGAAAGCGCAGCTCGGTCAGCAGATATTCCTCAATCAGCTTGATGAGCCTCTCGCCCTGAATCAGGTTGGCGGCATTGCTTCCGGCGGTCTGCATTTCAAGAGCCACTTTGCGGAGTATCGCCGCCTTGGCCCGCAGATCAATCTCCGCGCTCAGACTGGGAAAATCAGACAGAAGTTTCGCTTCGGTGTCCCACTGCTGCAAGAGCAGCTCCGCCGCCTTTTCGTAGAGCCGCGCCCGGTTGCGGGGCAGCTCCTCCTTGCGGTTGATGATCGCCATCAAGGTGAGCAGGAGCGGATTGCCCGCCAGCAGCTTGATGGGCCGCGAATCGGCGATTGCCTTGGCCAGCCGCTGCCGCTTGCGCTCCGCCTCCTCGTGGTCGCTGAAAGTGATCTGGTGCCAGAGCTTGAGGAATGCCTCGATCTGGCCCTCGTCAAAATCTTGCAGCATGAAGTCGCGGAACCCGGCATCGCGCAGCCGCTCCGGTTTGTAGCCCACCACCCGCGAGGTGAGGATAATCCGGGCATCGGGGTAATCGTTGCTGAAGCGGAAGATGTCGTTGACCGCCAGCTCGCGCTGCTGCGGATCAAAGATTTCGTCGAGGCCGTCCAAGAGAAGCAGGACGCGGCCCGGCCTGTGCAGCAGGGCATCAAGCGCGTTCTGGTTAAAGCGGTGCCAGTTCCGCGCATGATGCAGATAGGCGATGAAGCTCTTGCCGCTGAGGCATTCCCACTGGTTATAGTCGCGCAGCTCAATCAGCAGCGGCAGCGGCGCGGTCGCCCGGCGGGTCGCGTCCTCATCCCGCGCCCATTCCAAAGCCAAGCAGCGGAGCAGGGTTGATTTGCCGGAACCAGGATCGCCGAGAATCACCAGCCGTTGCAGCTGCTGATCAGCGCAGACCTCCAAAACCGGACGCGGCTGCTGCTCGAAATAAGGCCGCAGCTGCTCCTGCCGCTCTTCGTCGCCTTTGGGCAATTCAAGATGGCGCGGCTGGAACTTCTCGCATTCCCGCGCCGACTGCGGCACAAAGACGCTCCAGAGGCGGACAGCGTTGTAGGACGCGCCGTCGGTGTCCAAGCAATCAAGATTCAGCCTGCCGAACTTTTTCAGCAATGCCTTGGCATACACATCAAGATCAAAATCCGGCTGCGGGCCGATGCTGCTTGCAAGGGCTTCGTCCGCCTTGACCGCCGCATTTTGCGCGAAGATTGCCTTCAGCTCCGGGATGCTGTTGCGGATTTCCCCTGCCTTGTGGCTGAAGCGTTTGCTGATCCTCTGCCATGAAAAATCTTGCGGCAATTGCGGCGCATCCAGCACGTGCTGCCACGCTTGAGCAAGAACGGCTGAATCAAGCTGTTCTCCTTGCAGCAACGCGGCGATAGAATCCGTCACTTCCGGCTGCTTGAGAAATGCCGACACCGCCCGCTGCATCTGAATCAGCTCTTCACGTTCGGTGTCTTCATCCAAACCCAGCTCGTATTCAAGCAGATCAAGCAGTTCTTTGATGATTTTCTTCATCGCCTTGGCCAGAGCATCCCGATGCAGCAATGATAACGAGCCGAAACCAGCCTTGATGATTATTTCCTTCACCAACTCTTGCGCAAGGTCTTGACCAAAAGCCGTCCAAGTGACAATACCCAACGTTGTCAGCACTCCAGAAACCATGATCGCTTGCTATTCCTTCACCGCAATGCACTTCTCCGGGCAGAACGCCGCCGCCTGCCAGACCGCGTCGGTGATTGCAGGTGCAACCATCACCAGCTCCGCCTTTTCCATCATGCTGTCCATGCGAAAGACTTCTGGACACATTTCCACGCAGGTGCCGCAGCCGCTGCACCGGTAGCTGTCGATTTCTATCGCCGCCATCGCGTCCGCTCCTCAGCAGCCGGTTTTGCAGCCGCAGATGCCGTCCAGACAGTCCTTGGTGAAGGTGACATCCGGGGCGATCGGATATTTGCCGTCAAAGCAGGCGAGGCAGAAATCCTCCTTCTTCAGGCCGGTGGCCTCGACCAAGCCGTCCAAACTGAGATAGGTCAGCGAGTCCAGCTCCATATGGTCGCGGATGGCGGCGATGGAGATTTTTGCCGCAATCAGCTCTTTCGACGAAGGAAAATCAATGCCGTAATAGCAGGCGTGCATGGTCGGCGGGCAGGAGACCAGCAGATGCACCTCTTTGGCTCCGGCGTTGCGCAGAGCGTGGACCCGGCTTCTGCCCGTGGTGCCGCGAATGATCGAATCCTCGATTATGATCACGCGCTTGCCCTCAATCAGCGGACGCACCGGATTCAATTTAACCCGGACGGAAAAATCCCGCATGGCCTGCGAAGGCTGAATGAAGGTCCGGCCCACGTAATGGTTGCGGATCATGCCCATTTCCAGCGGAATGCCCGATGCCTGCGAATAGCCAATGGCTGCGTAGTTGCCGGAGTCCGGGAAGGGCATGACGAAATCCGCGTCAATTTTCGCCTCGCGGGCGAGAATTTCTCCCATCCGCTTGCGGGTGGTGTAGACGTTGCAGCCGAAGATGTCGCTGTCTGGGCGGGCGAAATACACCTGCTCGAAGATGCAGAAACTCCGCTGCTTGGCTGGCCACGGAAAGACGGACTCTACGCCGTGCTGGTTGATGATCAGCACCTCGCCCGGCTGCACGTCGCGGACGTATTGGGCATTGATCAGATCAAGAGCGCAGGTCTCGGAGGCCACCACGTGTGCCCCGTTCTCCAGACGGCCCAGACAGAGCGGGCGGAAGCCGTTCGGGTCACGCACCGCAATCAGGGTGTCCGGGGTCATGAGCAGGAGCGAGTACGCGCCCTGAATGCAGGCGAACGAGGCTTGAATCGCCGGAACCAGACCGAGGTGCATGTTGCGGGCCATCAGCTGGATGACGATCTCGCTGTCCATTGTGGTCTGGAAAATCGAGCCTTGCTGCTCCAGCTGATTGCGCAAGGCCATTGAGTTGACCAAATTGCCGTTGTGGGCCACGGCCAATTGCAGCCCCTGATGCGTGACAGCAAAAGGCTGGCTGTTGATGATTGAGGACTCGCCGGTGGTGGAATAGCGCACGTGCCCAGCGGCCAAGTGCCCGGAGAGCTTTTGCAGGCTGGCCTCAGTGAAGACCTCCGGCACCAAGCCCATCGCCTTGTGGACGGCCATGCGCTGGCCGTTGCCTGCGGCGATGCCCGCGCTTTCTTGGCCCCGGTGCTGAAGGGCGTAGAGACCGAAATACGTCAGCTTGGCCGCGTCGTCGTGGCCGTAAATGCCGCAGATGCCGCACTCATGGGCGGGCTTGCTCCGTTCAAGATGTTCCATGGTCGATCTCGTTCTGGTGATTGGGTTGCGCCGCCGGAGGCGCAGGGAAGCTTTTCTGTCCCCAACTATACAGCGGCCTGCCGGAATACGCTGCCGTTTTTCACCAGAACGGCACCGGCAGCAGCTCAACTTTGGCCCCGCAGGCCGCGCTCTCCTCAATGCGCACCCGCTCAGCCGGGAGCTTGAGCCTGCTGACAAGATGCTGCCGCACCACCTCGGCCCGGACGCGGGCCAGCTCCGGCAGAACATGGTCCGGCAGCGCGTCCTGCCGGGCCGCCAGCGGCTGCAAATCCTGCCGCGCCCGGATATCCGGCAGCATGTCCTTGATGATCGGCAGGCCCGCTCTGTTCAAAGTTTCCTGCCGCTGCGCCTCCTGAGCCAGCAGCCGCTCCATCTCCTCTCTCCGGCGGCGGTTTTCCGCCTCCAGCTCCTGCCCGCCCGCCTTCCGCAGCTGGTCAAGCAGCGCGTTCGCGTCCGCCTTCTGATCATAGCAGCCCTTGACCGCCCAGCCGAGATGCGGACGCAGGGCGGAGAGGGCGCGGAGACCGTCCAAACCTTCCATGAAATCCGGCACCTTGTCGCCGGGAATGAAGTCTGTCTTTTTCGCTTGGGCCAGATTGGGTGCGAGCCGCTCCAGCAGCTCCCACGGCGTGGCCACGCTTTGCAGACGGAGCCGCTGAAGCTGCTCGACGGCGGCCTTGCTCACCGCCGCCTCGTCCGCCGCAGCTGGCAGCTCTTGGAGCGGCAGACTGAACGCGCCGTCCGTGTCTGTGAGCAAGGCCAGAACAAGGGCGCAGTCTGATTCCGGCAGCGGCCTGAAGCCGGAGAAATTCAGCCGGTCTTCCTCTGCTGACACGGTGCGGCTGATTTTGCCATGGCTGCCGTCCAAGGAGAGCTGCCGGGCCAGCTCTTTGCCCGCGCTGACCAAAGGCAGCTGTTCGGCCATGAGCTTGTCAACCGCCGCCTCCTGGCTGCCGACATTGCCGCTGACCGCAAAATTGCCGCCGTTCAGTGTTCCGGCCAGCGAAAAGACCGCCGCTGAGCCTGCCTTGACCGGGGCGAAGCTGCCTTCAAGGCCGCTGAACCGGCTGCCGCCGCGTTCAAAGCTGCCGCCGCTCAGGCTGCATTGGCCGAAAGACACCGGCGGCAGCCCTTGAAGCAGGGCGAAGAGGCCCGCAGGCAGACTGTCCGCCGCCGCCAGCCGCAGCGACGGCTCATCCAGCGCGATTTTCTCCGCCGCAGCGGCAAAAGGCGACAAGGCGACCGCTGTGTTGCTGGCTGCGGCCCGCCGCCAGCGCAGGCTGTCGCCCCGGCTGGTTTCGGCGGCCAGGCTGTCAATTTGGAAATCGCCGGTGAAACGGCTTTCCGGCAGGGCGAACTGGCCTTGAAAGCTCAGGCGGCCCTGCGTCAGGCCGGGGGCCAGCCCGTCCCGGAACAGTCCGGCAAAGGCTTTGCTGAACAGCCGGAGGTCAAGCTGCTCCGCCGTGACCGCCGCCGCGCCGCTGCCGTCGCGGCGCAGGCTGCCTTCAGCCTTGAAGCGGCCTTGCCCGACTGCCGCCTCTACGAGGAGGTTTTGTCCCGGCTGCGCCTCGCGCAGGCCGCTCAGGCGCATGTTCAGCCCGGACAGCGGCAGCAAGGGCCGGTTTGCCCCGCTGCCGAGCGGCAGGCGGGCGGAAGAGCCGCTGATCTCCACCGTGTTCGCGGTGAAACGCAGCCCGTCGGCGTGAACGAAGAGGGCAGGGGCCGTTTCCGCGAAATCCGCCTCAGCCAGCGTGACGCTGCCGCAGCTCATGCGGCGGGACGCGCCGTCTAACGAGCAGTCTGAGCCGTCTAATGAGGCACCGGAAAGCAGGGTCTCTCCGCCGTGATCAAGGGCGAAATCCCGCAGTGCCACTGCACCGCCGGACAGATGCAGCTCCAGACCGCTGTCCGCCGAGGTCAGGCTGCCGCTGCCGCTTATCTCCGCACGGCCTTTACGCAGCCGCAATCCGTCACCGAGATAAGGATTCAGCAAAGCTGCCCCGACATTTTTCAGGGCCAGCGTGCCGGAGAGGCTGAGGCCCGCCGAGTTTTTGGCGGCCTCGCCGCTGAGTTCAAATTTGCCGCCGCCCGCCGCCGCCTCCACGCTGACTGGGCCGGGCAGGCCGTTCAAACGCAGGCTCAGACCGGACAACGCCAGCTCCCCGCCGCCGCCCAGCCGCAGCGGCGCGGCTGATTTGCTGATTTCCACGCTCTCGGCGGAGAAACGCAGGCCGTTCTGCGGGCGGAGGAAAAAGCCGGGATCGGCGAAACTGGCCTGATCCAGCGCGAGGCTGCCGCAGCTCATGCGGCGGCTGTCAAGGACGCAGGCTGCGCCGTTCAGGCTTTTGCCGGAGAGCAGCACCGCGCCGCCGCGCTGGAGGACGAAGTCCTGCACTGCCGCTGTGCCGTCGGCCAGATTCAGCGCAGCGCCGCCTGCGCCTGCGGTCAGGCGGCCTGTGCCGCTGAGGGCCGCTGTGCCTTGGCTGAAGCGGATATCGCCGCTTTCAGAAAGATACATGTCAAGCAGGGAGGCCGTCACCTCGCGCAGGGCCAGGCTGCCGGAGACGGTCAGGCCCGCGTCGCTCTTGGCCGCCGTGCCGCTGATTTCCAGCCTGCCGGAGCCGCCTGCCGCCGCCTCCAGCTTGAAATTGTTCTGCCCGCTGAGGCTGAGGCTGAGGCCGGAGAGCGGCAGCTGCGTCGCGCCGAGCAGCAGCCGGGCGGCGGAATTTTTCAGCTCCAGCGCGCTGGCCGTAAAGCGCAGCCTGCCTGCCGGTTGCAGGAAAAAGCCGGAATCGGCGAAATCCGCCTGATCAAGCATGATCTTGCCGCAGGCCATGCCGCTGCCGTTCAGGGCGCAGTCCGCGCCGCTCAAGGTTTTGCCGGAGAGCAGAGCCGCCTTGCCCTGCTGGAGGCTGAAATCCCGCACCGCAACCGTCCCGCCGGAGAGCTGCATCCGGCCTTGCTCCAGCCGGAATGCGCCGGAAACATCCGCCGCGCCTTGGCTGAAGCGGATGCTCCCGTCTTTGGAGAGATATTCCTCCAGCAGGCCGGGAGCAAGGTTTTTCAGGGCGAGGTCGCCAGCCAGCAGGACTGCGCCATTTTTATCTTTTTCCGCCGCGCCGGTGAGTTCGACGCTGCCTTTCCTGCCTGCCGCTGCGGTCAGCTTGAGGCGCCTGTCCTCCTGCACAGTCAGGTTGAGGCCGGAAAGCGGCAGATCAATCCCGCCCAAAGCCAGCCGGGCGGAGGAATTGCGCAGCTCCAGCGTTTTGGCGGCAAAGCGCAGGGCTGCGCTCTTCGTGCCGCCAGAGGGCAGGAGCAGTTTGCTGTCGGCAAAGTCCGTCTGATCAAGGACAACCTTGCCGCAGGCCACGCCGCCGCTGTCTAAAGAGCAGTCTGCGCCGCTGAAATTTTTGCCGATCAGCAGAGGCGCGGTTTTTTTACCGCCGCGTTGGAGGGCGAAGTCCCGCACCGTCACAGTGTTGGCGGAGAAGGCCGCCGCTGTTCCGCCGTTCTGCTGGTCCAGCTTGAAGCTGCCGGAAATGTCCGCCGCGCCTTTGGTGAATCTCAGGCCGCTGTCAGCGGCGGCGAGATACGGCAGCAGCATGTCAGCCTGCATGTTCTGCAAACTGAGGCTGCCGGAAAGATTGAAGGCCGGATCTGCGCTGCCTTTGAAATCGAAGGCCGACGTGCCGCTGACCGCTGCCAGCGAGAACAGGGATTCGCCCGGCTCTTCCGCCAGCGCGGCAGCCTTGACGTTCTGAAAGCCGCTCAGTTCCAGCTGCGCCTCAGCCCATTCTTTTGCGCCGCTCCGCACCCGGCCTTTGTTCAGCGTCAGCCTGCCCACGTTCAGGCCGATGCCTTCAGGATTGAGCAAGGCGGCGGCCTTGGCCGCCAGCTGCCCGCCGCCTGCCAGCAGCTCCTCCTGACTGGCGGGCAGCTCCAGCAGCGGCTCCTCCAGCAGCAGCTCCTCAACAGCCCAGAGCTTCTGGAGAGGATGAACCCGGACAATGAGATGCGCCACCGGGGCGGCCAGGCGGGCGCACTGCTCCGGCTGCTCCTCGCAGTCCGCCGACTGCGCCAGCAGTTTGGAGAAGGTGACGGAGCCGGTGACTGCCGGACCTTTGTCCGCATCCTGAAGAACTATCTCCAAAACCGCGTCGGCCCGCTGCGCGCTCAGTCGCAGTTTTTCCGCCAGCCCCGGCAGCAGGCCGAGATACTGCTGCGGGTCGAGATTGTCGAGCTTGATGGCGAGCTTGGTCTCCGCGCTGCCGCCTTCCTCCTGCCGCTGGCCGGTGATCTGGAGCGGGCTGGAGTTGACCGCCGCGCTCAGGGTCGGCTCAATATCTTGGCCGGGCGCGGGCAGGGTGAGTTCAATATGCTCGACTAAATGCTTTTTGCCGCTCGGCTGATCAAAAAAATGCACCGTGCTGCGGCTGAGGCGCAGCCCTTGGATGCGCAGCCAGTCCGGCAGAGCGTTCAGGTTCAGGCCGCTGCGGGCGGCGAGAAAATTGAAGCTGCCGTCAGCGCGGCGGCGCAGGCTGGCCCGCAGCCGGTCAATGCGGAGGTCTTCCAGCACAATCTGCCGCCGCAGCAGGGCCGCAGGCTGGATGCGGGCGGCGAGGCTGGCGATCCGGGCCAGCTCCTCTTCCTCCGGGCTGGCCGCCGCCGGACCGACAGTGATCTCGCCAAGGCGGAGTTCAAGGCGCAGCGGATCAAAGCTGGCTTCAGCAATCGTCACCGGCCTGCCGAGGCGGCGGCCCAGCTCCTCGGCCAGCGGCCCTTTGACATAACGCGGCAGCAGGTGCAGCCCGGCTGCGGCGCAGAGCAGCAGCAGCGCCGGCGCGGTGGCAAGCAGGACAAGACAGAGACGGCCCCAGCGTCTGCCGCCGGAGCGCAGCGGCTTTTTCCGGGCGGCTTTTTCCGGCGGCTTGGCCGGAGCCGCCTTTGGCGGAGGAGCAGAACGGGGGCTGCGCGGACGGGGCGGCAGCCCGCCGGAATGAATTGGTATCTCGCCGAAATCAGGCGGGGCGGTCGGCGGGCTGAGATGCTGTTTGTCGCTCATGGCGGCTGGCTGACGTGAAGGCGGTGCGGAACGGGCCGCTTGGGGATTGGACAAGCGAAATTGTACCGTGCTGCGCGGAGAAAGCAAGCGGCTTACTGCCGGAAATCAAACTTGTAGGCGAGAAAGGAGCGGTCAAGGTGGCGGATGACCCGTTTCAGGCCGAGCAGATTGGCCACGCTGAACTGCACCTCCCAGGTGCTGGCCGCCGCGTCCGGGCTGCCGCTCAGGCGGCTGACCTGCGTCACCCGCAGCTCTTCCGGCCCCTCAGCCAGGCGGCTGAAGAGGTATTTGGACGTGATCTCGGCGACAATGAATTTCTGCGGCTTGGGCACCGGCGTGCTGCTCTGCCGCCAGCGCACCTCCACCGCGTCCTCGCGCTGAAATTTCAGCTTTTTCAGCTGAAAGCAGTCCTTGCAGTGAAGGGAGATGCCGCGCAGGCTGAGCAGGCCGACCAGCCCCCGGTCCAAGGGCGTGGGGCGGCAGCAGGCCGAGGATTTGACCACCACCGGATCAATGGTGGTCAGCTCGATGCGGTTGAGGATGCCGGTGGGCTGATGCAGCACCATGTCCCGATTCTGGAGCAGGCCGCTGCTGATTTCATAAATCAGCTCGCGCATGTGAATGCGGCCTTGCCCGACCCGCTGGAGCAGCTCCTCATTGGAGGAAATGTTGAAATAGAGCAGGATGTGCTCCATGCCCGGATGCTCGATCAGGTCAAAAGGCAGGCCGTAGCGGCGCATCTCCTGCTCCAAGACCGCCCGCCCGGTGCTGACCGCCACATGCTTGATCCGCTCGCGGAAGGCTTTGGCCAGCTCGCTGCGGGCGCGCGGGGTCTGGCACCTGCTCTGCATCTCCAAATCGAAATCCACCGGCAAGTCCTGGCGGATGATGCGCACCACGCTGCCGTCCTGAAGCATGTCGCCCGGCTCAGCCCGTTTTTTGCCGATCATCGCCCCGACGCAGCTATGGCCGATGTCGGTGTGGATATGAAAGGCGAAGTCCAGCACCGCTGAATGCACGGGCAGGCAGATCAGGTCGCCGTCCGGGGTGTAGGTGTAGATTTCCTTGCGCCCGCTGGCCGCGATCATGTCCCGGTAGGAGACCGCGTCGTCGCTGCCGAGAATGTCGAACATCTCCTTCAGCTCGGTCAGGAAGCGGTCCAGCTTGCGGTCGCTGGGGTTCCAGTCTTTGACTAAGCCGCAATGGGCACTGCGGGCCATCTCCTCGGTGCGGATCTTGAAGAGATATTTGCCGCCGTCAATGATCGCCTTGGCGTGCAGGCCCTGATAGCCGGTGGGCTTGGGATTGGCGATGAAGTCGCGGATGGTGCGCGGCGCAGGCGGGAAAATTTCGTTGAGGATGCCAAGGATCTGATAGCAGCTGATCCGCTCGCCGGTGGTGATCAGGATTTCCTGCGGGATGTCAATCTCCGTGCGCAGGAGATGGTTCTTTGGATCGTAATAGCCCCAGAGGCCCTTGGTGCGGATGACCACGCTGGCCGCGATGCCCGCCGCTTTCAGGGCGTTTTCAATCTTCGCGGTCAAGGCGGCAAGGGCCGGGTTGCTCTCTAATCTGCCGATATGCTGCTGGAGCTTGTGCCCCTGCTTGGGAAATTTGTTGCGCAGGGCGCGGTTGTACAGCTCCCGCTTGACTGCGAACAGGCCGAGGATGGTGGCTAACGGCGCGTAGAAGTCCAGCGTCTCGTCAGCGATGCGCTGCCGCTTGTGGCGGGGCATCGAGTCGAGGGTGCGCAGGTTGTGCAAGCGGTCGGCGATCTTGACGATCATCACCTCTGGCCGGGCTGCCGCGCCGGTAAAAAGCTGGCGATGCACCAGCTTCTTCAGAGCCTGCTTGTCGCCGCTGTGGTGCTTGACCTTGGTGCAGCCGACAACTATGGCCTCGACCGTCTGGCCAAACTTCTCCCGGATCAGGGCCGGAACAATCTCCTCCACGTCCTCGATGGTGTCATGGAGCAGGGCGGCGGCGAGGATCTCGGCATTCTTAATGTCCAGCTCCTCAGCGAGAATGCGGGCCGTGGAGCAGGGATGGATGATGTAGGGATCGCCGGAGCGGCGCATCTGCCCTTCATGCGCGGCAACGGCGAAGTCCAGCGCCTCATAGAAAAGCCGCGCTGCCGGGCCGCTGCCGATGAGGGCCTCCATCTCGCGGCGGTACTGTTCCAAGTCAAATCGTTTCGCGTCCATGCTTCCGTCCTTTGCGGGCTTCCTCTTTGCGGCTTTGTAGTGTACACTGATGCTCTTAGATAAGCAAACAGTGTTCCGTCACAAAAGGAGCGGCATGGCACCAAAACGACAAAAAGACAAGCGGCGGCAGGATCATCACCACCATCCCCGCCGGAAACGGCATGAGCAGGACATTCCTCTGAGCGAGCGGCTGCTTGCCTTCCTCAGCCGCCAGCAGGAGCCGCTGACGCTGGCCGCCGTCTGCGGCGGCCTCGGCCTGCCGGAGCAGGAGCGGAACTTGGTCAAGGAGGCCCTCGGCGTGCTGGAGAAGGCGGGCCAAGTCAGCCGCAGCGGCCAGCACTGGCAGGCGGCGGCGCAGCGCGATCTGCTCCGGGCGCGGCTCTCAATGACCAGCAAGGGCTTCGGCTTCGCGGTGCTGGAAGGCAACGTGGCCCGCCAGCAGAAGGATGTTTTCATCCCTGCCTCAGGCTTGAACGGCGCGGGGCATGGCGACACCGTGCTGGTGCGGATGATCGGCTCGTCGTCATCGCGGCCTGAAGGCGAGGTGGTGGAGATTGAGAAGCGCGCCTACACCCATCTCTGCGGCGTGTACGTGGGCGGCCGCAGCATGGGCGAAGTCACGCCGGACAGCGACAAGCTGCCCTTCACCGTCCGGGTCAAGCGGAGCGAGTCACTGGATGCCGAGGACGGCATGGCCGTGCTGGTGGAGGTGCTTGACTACGGCACGCCGCAGCGGCAGCCGCTGGGCCGGGTGGTGGAGGTGCTGGGGTTGCCGGACAGCGTGCCGGTGCAGCTGCGCATGGCGGTGCAGCAGTTTGACCTGCCCCGCGTCTTCCCGCCGGAAGTGGAGGCTGAGGCCGCCGCGCTCGTGCCGCTGACTGAATTGGACAAAGGCCGACGCGATTTGCGCCATCTCCGCCACGTCACCATTGACGGAGCCACAGCCAAGGACTTCGACGATGCGGTTTGCGTGCAGAAAACGCAGCAGGGCTGGCGGCTCTTTGTCTCCATCGCCGATGTCAGCCACTATGTCCGGCCCGGCACTGCCCTTGACCGCGAGGCGTATCAGCGCGGCACCAGCGTCTATCTGCCGAACATGGTGCTGCCGATGCTGCCGGAGCGGCTTTCCAACGACCTCTGCTCGCTCGTGCCGGAGCAGGATCGGCCCGCCTTCACCGCCATTCTTGATTTCGACGCGCAGGGCCGCCGGACAGGGGCGAAGTTCGCCAAGAGCCTGATCCTCAGCCACTGCCGCTTCACTTACGACACGGTCAACGAGCTGATCTATCTGCGCGACAAAGCTGCCCGGCAGACGTACAAAGCGCATCTTCCCATGCTGGAGAAGGCCAAGGAGCTGGCCGCCTTGCTCGCCGAGCAGCGCAGCCGACGCGGCTCGCTCGGCTTCACCATACCAGAGGCCGACATCCGCCTTGACGGCAACAAAATCGCTTCAGTCAGCAGGCTGAAGCGCAATCAGGCCCATCTGCTGGTGGAAGAATTCATGCTTGCGGCCAACGAGGCTGTGGCCGAGGAATTGGATAAGGCGGAGATGCCGGTGCTCTTTCGGGTGCATGAGAATCCCGACCCGGAGAAGGTGCGCGACTTCATCGCCACGGCCGCCGCGATGGGCGTGGAACTGCCCAAGCATTCCATTGGCCCGGCCTGGTTTGCCGAAGTGCTCGCCAAGACCAAGGGCAGCCCGGCGGAGTACGTGGTCAACAACTTGCTCCTGCGCACCATGCAGCGGGCCAGATACACGCCGGAGAACCTCGGCCACTTCGGCCTTGCCGCTGAGTACTACCTGCACTTCACCTCGCCCATCCGCCGCTACCCGGACTTGGTCGCCCACCGCGTCCTCCAGAACCTGCTGACCAAGAAGAAGACTGCGCCGGTGCTGTCTGAGGGCGAGACGCTGGAGGCCGCAGGTGGCTTTCTCTCCGGCAGGGAGCGGACAGCGGTGGAGACCGAGCGCGACGCGCAGGCCCGGCTGGCTGTGCTCTTTCTGCGGGAGAGGGTGACGGAGGAGTTCGACGCGGTCATCTCCGGGGTGACTTCCTTCGGTCTCTTTGTCGAGCTGGTCGAATGCCTGATCAGCGGCGCAGTGCCGGTCAAGGAGATGAAGGATGACTGGTATCGCCACGACAGCACCGGCCACCAGCTGCTCGGCGAGCGCACAGGCCGCCGCTACCGTCTCGGCGACCTCATCCGGGTGCGGCTGGTGCAGGTGGATCCGCTCAGTCGCAAGCTGACCTTTGCCGTGGCGGGCTGAAGCATGGCCGGGCAGGATGAGCTGAAGCCGCTGGCCGCCGGTTTGAGCGGCCTGACCGAGAGCTGGGGCCATCAGAAGTATCTGCTCGGCCTGACTAAACGCTGGCCGAAGATGGTCGGCCCGGTCTTGGCCGCCAACAGCCTGCCCGCCTACTTCCTCAGCACGGAGCTGTGGATTTACACCACGCACGCGATCTGGATGCAGCAGCTCGGTTTCGCCAAGCCGGAGCTGCTGGCCAAGGTCAATGACTTCCTTCAGGAATACGGCGGCCCGCAGGTCGCTGACCTGCGCTGGACGCTTCAGCCCGCTGATTTTCCCGCCCTGCCGACGGAGAAGCCTGAGCCGCCGCCTGCGCCGGTTGATCCAGAGCGCGAGCGGGCTTTCCGGCGGCTGGCGGATGCCATCGCCGACCCGGAGGCGCGGGAGGCTTTCTGCCGCTTCTGGCGGCGGGTGGAGTCCATGCGGAACAGCTGAAGCCGCAGACCTTTTCCCTTGCATCTTCGTCCGTTCCGAGTAAAATCTTTCCTGATTTCACTTCCGCCTGCATGACTCAGGCTGCTTCGCGGTCAGCGCATTGTTTTTGACCCGTCAGAATAACAACACCTTTCTCCGCGTGAACAACATGGATTACCGGGACACCCTGAACCTGCCCAAGACCAAGTTCAACATGAAGGCCAGCCTGAGCCAGAAGGAGCCGCAGTATCTGGAACGCTGGGACAGGGAGAGGCTGTACGAAAAGCTCCAGCAGGCTGCGGCGGACCGGCCCCTGTTCATTCTCCATGACGGCCCGCCCTACGCCAACGGCAACATCCATCTCGGCACGGCCTTCAACAAGGTGCTCAAGGACATCATCCTCAAGTCGCGGCGGATGGCCGGGTTCAACGCGCCTTACGTGCCGGGCTGGGACTGCCACGGCCTGCCCATCGAGCACAACGTGGACAAGGAGCTGGGCGAGCGCAAGGAAGTGATTTCCACGCTGGAGAAACGGGCCGCCTGCCGCAAATACGCCGAGCAATGGATTGCCGCGCAGAAGGGGCAGTTCCGGCGGCTGGGCGTGCTCGGTGACTGGGACAATCCCTATCTGACCATGAGCTACGGCTACGAGGCCGCCATTGCCCGCGAGTTCAACAGGTTCTTGCTCAATGGCGGGGTGATCCGCTCGAAGAAACCAGTCTATTGGTGCTCCAGCTGCCGCACCGCCTTGGCTGAGGCCGAGGTTGAGTATTATAACCACAGCTCGCCCTCAATTTATGTTAAATTCCCCTTTGCCGACGATTTCAGCGGGATCATTCCTGAGCTGGCCGGGCAGGAGCGGAAGGTCTCTGTCCTGATATGGACCACCACCCCGTGGACGTTGCCTGCCAACATGGCCGTGGCCTTCCACCCGGATTTCGTTTATGCCGCAGTCGCAGTGCGAGACGAAATCTGGATCCTTGCCAAAGAGCTGGTGGAAAAATGCTTCACCGAATTCGGCATCACGGACTACAGCGTGCTCTGCACCTTCTCCGCCAAAGGCTTGGAGGGCAAGAAATGCCGCCATCCTTTCTTCGAGCGCGACTCGCTCATTGTCTTGGCGGATTATGTCACCGCTGATTCCGGCACCGGCTGCGTCCACACCGCGCCCGGCCACGGCACGGACGACTACCTCACCGGCCTCCGCTACGGCTTGGAGGTGCTCTCACCCTTGGACGACGCAGGCCAGTACACCGCCGATGCCGGGAAATACGCAAGCCGCCGCATCCCGATGGTCAATCGGGAGATCAACGACGACATGGCAGCCGCCGGGGTTTTGGTCAAAGAAAGCGAGATCGATCATTCGTACCCGCACTGCTGGCGTTGCAAGAAGCCGGTCATCTACCGGGCCACCAAGCAGTGGTTCATCTCAATGGAGCAGAACGGACTGCGCGAGAAGGCATTGGCCGCAATCAAAAAAGTGCAATGGACACCTGCCTGGGGCGAGCAGCGCATTCAGGGTATGGTGGAAGGGCGGCCTGACTGGTGCCTGTCCCGCCAGCGCTCGTGGGGCGTGCCGCTGACTGTACTGACCTGCGCCAGCTGCGGCGAGATCCTCAAAGATGCGGCAGTCTGCGCCAAAATTGAGGAGCTGTTCGAGCAGGAAGGCGCGGATGCCTGGTTCCAGCACGAGGCGGCGGATTTTGTTCCTGCCGGGACGCAGTGCGCCTGCGGCTGCGCCAAGTTCGAGAAAGAGCACGACATCCTTGATGTCTGGTTCGATTCCGGCGTGAGCCACGCGGCGGTGCTGGAGGCGCGGCCTGAGCTGCGCTCACCTGCGGATTTGTACCTTGAAGGCAGCGACCAGCATCGCGGCTGGTTCCAGTCCTCGCTGCTGACTTCGGTCGGCACCCGTGAATGTGCGCCGTTCAAGGGAGTGCTGACCCACGGCTTTGTCGTGGACGGCAAGGGCAAGAAGATGTCAAAATCCTTGGGTAATGTCATTCTGCCGCAGGAAATGATTGACAAATTCGGGGCGGAGATACTCCGTCTCTGGGTGGCCTGCGAGGACTACCGCGATGATGTAAAGGTCTCCGAGGAGATCCTCCGCCATGTCGCTGATGCCTACCGCAAGATCCGCAACACCGTCCGCTTCCTCCTCTCCAATCTCAGCGACTTCGATCCGGCCAAGGACAGCGTCGGGCCGGAGCAGCTGCGCGAATTAGACCGCTGGGCCTTGGCCCGCTATGCCGAGCTGGTGCGCCGGACGGAAAAGGCGTACGAGAGCTACGAATTCCACTCCATCTACCACAATCTGATCAACTTCTGCGGCATCACCATTTCCAGCCTGTATGCGGACATCCTCAAAGACCGGCTCTATTGCTCCGGCACCAATGCGCCGGGCCGCCGCGCCGCGCAGACCGTGCTGCACCGGATTCTGGACGGCCTGCTCCGCCTGATGGCCCCGATTCTCAGTGTCACTGCTGCCGAGGCATGGGAGCATCTGCACGGCCTGGACGAGAATTCGCCCATTGAGCAGTCGGTCTTTTTTGCTGCATTCCCCAAGGTTGATGACATCACCACTGATGCCGAGCTGGACACGCGCTGGAACCGCCTGCTGGCTCTGCGCGGCGAAATCACCAAGGTGCTGGAGGGTGCGCGGCGGGATAAGGTGATCGGCCTGTCGTTAGATGCCGAGGTGCTGCTGGTCGCCGAAGGCGAGCTGGCCGGATTCCTCAGCGGCAAGGAGGAGCTGCTGCGCGAGCTGTGCATAGTCTCCAGCCTTAAAATCGCCAGCACCGCGGACGAGGCCGCCTTCACCGCCTCCGAGGAAATCGCCGGGCTGAAAATCGCTGTCCGGCCCGCGCCAGGCGGCAAATGCGAGCGCTGCTGGATGATTTCCTCCAGTGTCGGCCAAGACAGCGAGCATCCGTCCCTGTGCAGCCGCTGCGCCGTTGTTGTCCGCAATCTGGCAGGCTGATCATGCTCCGGTTTCTGCTCATCATGCTGCTGGTCGTGATCAGCGACCAGCTCACCAAGCTCTGGATTGTCGAGAACTTCGCCCTGCACGACTCGCTGCCGGTCATCCCCGGCTTCTTCAACCTCGTGCTGGTGCACAACACCGGCGCGGCCTTCGGGATGCTCTCCAACATGCCGCTGCTCTGGCGGCAGGTCTTTTTTGTCGGCGTGGCCGCTGTCGCAGTGACCGTCTTAGTGATCATGCAGCGCAGGCTGGGCGGTCAGCATCCGCTCTATCCGGTCAGCTTCGGCCTGATCAGCGGCGGCGCGGTCGGCAACGTGATTGACCGGCTGAAACAAGGGTCGGTGATTGACTTCCTTGACTTCCACATCAAGGAGCATCACTGGCCCGCGTTCAACGTCGCTGATTCGGGCATCACAGTTGGAGTCTGCCTCTTTCTGCTCGTGCAATTCTTAGAAGAGCGGGCGGAGAAAAGAAAACAGCAGGCGGACTGACGAGGTCAGTCCGTTCACTTTATTTCTACAGAACAGGATTGCAATGTCTGATTTTCAAAATGTGACCGTCTTAAAAAAGGCGAACATCTACTTTGATGGCAAAGTGACCAGCCGCACGGTCGTCTTTGCGGACGGCTCCAAGAAGACCCTGGGCATCATGCTGCCCGGCGAGTACGAGTTCAACACCGATGCCAAGGAGCTGATGGAGATTCATTCCGGCGAGCTGGACGTGCTGCTGCCGCAGAATTCTGGCTGGCAGGCGGTCGCAGGCGGCCAAGCCTTTGAGGTGCCTGCGAATTCGAAGTTCAAGATGCAGGTCAAGACAGTGATCGATTACTGCTGCTCGTTCTTGGCGGACTGAGCAGCGCAGCGCGAGCGCATGATGAGACAAGCGCGGCCAAGACGCAGCCTGCTGAAATATCTGCCCTTGGCCGTGCTCATCATCGCGCTGGGCCTGCCTGCCAGACTGGCGCCGAACCTGCTGCCGCCGTGGTATGTCGCTTATGCCGGTGATTTTCTCTGGGCGATGCTGCTGTATTTCGTCTGCGCCCTGACGCTGCGCCGCAGCGCGAAACAGACGTTCCGCATCGCGCTGATCATCGCCTGTCTCATTGAAGTGTCGCAGCTTTTCCATCCGCCTTGGCTGGAATATCTCCGTTCTGTCAGGCCGCTGGCCTTTGTCCTCGGCTTCAGCTTTCTCTGGTCGGACATCGCCGCCTACATGCTGGGCATCGCTTTGGCGGCGGCGATTGACAGAGCTTTCCTCAGCAGAACGACATGACTGCGGTCCCAGATTTCGCCGCATGATTTTTTCCACCCTCATCTCTCTCGAACAAGGAGCTTCCCATGAGCAAGCACTATCTCAGCAAACTGTTTGAACCGAAGTCTGTCGCCGTGTTCGGGGCCAGCGACCGTGAATGCGCAGTCGGCAACTTGGTGTTTAAGAACATGATCGAGGGCGGCTTCGCAGGCGAGGTCTATCCGATCAACCCGAAGCGCGACGAGGTGCAGGGCCGCAAGGCCTATCCTGACCTGAAAAGCATCGGCCAGCCCGTTGACTTGGCGGTGATTACCACGCCGGCAGCGACTGTGCCGGGCATCATCGAAGCCTGCGGCAACTACGGCATCCGCTCGGCGGTGATCATCTCGGCAGGTTTCCGGGAAATCGGGCCGCAGGGTCTGAAGCTGGAGCAGGCGGTGCTGGAGACCGCCCGCCGTCACGGGCTGCGCTTTGTCGGGCCAAACTGCCTCGGCATCATGCGGCCAGAGACCGGCCTCAACTGCACCTTCAACAAGGGCGGGGCTAATCCGGGCAACATCGCCTTGGTCTCGCAGTCCGGTGCGCTCTGCACGGCCATCCTCGACTGGGCGGCGGCCAACAAGATCGGCTTTTCGACGGTGGTATCCACCGGCATCTCCGCAGACATAGACTTCGGCGACGTGCTGGATTACTTGGTCAACGATCCGAAGACCAAGAGCATTCTTCTGTATATCGAGGGCATCCATAACGCGCTCTCCTTCATGAGCGGCCTGCGGGCGGCGGCACGCTTCAAGCCGGTCATCGCCCTTAAGGTGGGCCGCCACGCCAGCGGATCTAAAGCGGCAATGTCGCATACCGGCGCGCTGGTCGGCGCGGACGATGTGTTCGACAGCGCCCTGCGGCGGGCGGGCGTGCTGCGCGGCCTGCGCATCGCCAACCTCTTCTCCGCCGCTTCCACACTGACCTTTCCGATCAAGGCGGGCGGCGAGCGGCTGGCGATCATCACCAACGGCGGCGGCCCTGGCGTGATGGCCACTGACCGCGCCGCAGACCTTGGCCTGCCGCTGGCCGAGCTGAGCAAGGAGACCGTCAAAAAACTGGACGACGTGCTGCCGCCGACTTGGTCTAAGGCAAACCCGGTGGATATCATCGGTGACGCGACCCCGGAACGCTACGCCCAGGCGGTGGCCGCCTGCATGGACGACCCCGGCGTGGATGGACTGCTCGTCATTCTGACTCCGCAGGCGATGACCGACCCTGCGGGCGTGGCCCAAGCCTTGGTTGCCTTAGGCAAGACCAAGGGCAAGCCGCTATTGACCTGCTGGATGGGCGAAATCCAAGTGGCGGAAGGCCGCAGCATCCTCCGCGATGCGAACATCCCCACCTTCAATACGCCAGAGACGGCGGTGGATGCCTTCTCCTATCTCGTCAATCACAGCCGCAACCAGAAGCTGCTGCTGGAAACGCCGGAGCCGATGTCGCTGGATGAAGTCCCGGACGTGGAAGGGGCGCGGTTGATCATCGAGAGCGCGCTGGCTGAAGGCCGCAAAGTCCTCAGCGAGGTGGAGTCCAAGGCCGTGCTGAAGGCCTTCCATATCCCCACCGCTCATGCCAGCATTGTCCGCTCGCCCAACGAGGCACTGGTGCAGGCGGAGAGCATCGGCTTCCCAGTGGCTCTGAAGATCAACTCGCCGGACATCACCCACAAATCAGACGCGGGCGGCGTGCGGCTCGGCATCAGCAACGCACAGGCCGCCCGCAGCGCCTACAACGAGATGCTGGCTGCCGTGCGCAAGAACCGGCCGGAAGCCCGCATTGACGGCGTGACCATTCAGCCGATGCTTCAGCGGCCCAATGGCCGCGAGCTGCTGGTGGGCATTGTCACGGATCCGGTCTTTGGCCCGGTTATTACCTTTGGTGCAGGCGGCATCGCGGTCGAGGTGATGGGCGACCGGGCCGTGACTCTGCCGCCGCTCAACCACAAGCTGGTGCAGGATCTGATCGGCAAGACAAGGGTTTCCAAGCTGCTCGGTGCCTTCCGCCACATGCCGCCGACCAACATGGACGCGCTGGAGCAGGTGCTGCTGCGGGTTTCGGAGATCGCCTGCGAGCTGCCCTTGGTCAAGGAATTGGACATCAATCCGCTGATTCTCGATGAAAACGGGGCTATAGCTGTGGATGCCCGCATCGTGGTCGATTACCACGTGCAGACCTCTGACCGCTACAGCCACATGGCTATTTATCCCTATCCCTCGCATCTCGTCACCAAGCGGCAGCTGCCCAACGGCATTGACATGGTCATCCGGCCCATCCGTCCGGAAGACGTGGAGCTGGAGCAGACCTTTGTCCGCAACCTCTCCGAGCAGACCAAGTATTTCCGCTTCATGCAGTCCATGAGCGAACTCAGCCCGCAGATGCTGGCTCGCTTCACTCAGATTGACTACAACCGCGAGATGGCCCTCATCGCTGTGGTGCCGGACAGCGAGGGCAAGGAGAAGCAGATCGGCGTGTCCCGCTACAGCATCAACCCGGACGGCAGAAGCTGTGAGTTTGCCATTGTCGTGGCTGACGAATGGCAGCGGCAGGGCATTGCGCACCTGCTCATGCAGCAGCTGATTGCCACCGCCCGCAACCAAGGCCTCCAGATCATGGAAGGCGATGTGCTGTCCAACAACCACGACATGCTCACCCTTGCCGAGAAGCTGGGCTTCAGCATCAGCACCGGCGATGAAGACGGCGATGTCGCGCATGTGGTGTTGAGGATGTAGGGTGCAGCTCAACCAGTAAGCATCATTTCTTTTTACTCAATTGTCGGCAATAGAGGTTAATGCTTTATTGGGTATTGTCATAGAAGTTTCTCAAGTACAAGGAACAGTTGAATCATGAACCAATTAAGGCAAGCAGTGGTGGTTATTCATGGTGTTGGTGAGCAACGTCCCATGGAAACGCTCAGGAGTTTTGTGAAAGCCGTTCTGCCTAGCACGTTAGAAAGTGCGCAGAAAAAGTACCGCAGCAAACCTGATCAAATGAGTGAGTCTTTTGAGCTTAGGTGTTTGCAGGCTCCTAACGATCGGGAATCGCGTCGGCCTATTACGGATTTCTATGAGTACTATTGGGCGCATCACATGCGTGATTCTAAATACAGTTCAGTGCTGTCTTGGCTTGCAGGACTATTGGTTCGATCACCTTGAAAAATCCCCCTGACGCTACGCCCGATTTACTTAGCAACTTACGTCATGCTGATGCTGGCTGGAGCAATTCTATTATGGGGGATTTTCGATCAGTCAGATCACTCGTTGTTTGGCAAAGTTATTGCACTCTATGCTAAGAAACAGTTGTACATTGCCTTTGCTGTTCTCGCTCTACAGGCAATTGCCAGCTACTTGATTATTAAGTATGTGGCTGATGCCGCCCGTTATTTAACACCTTCCCCTGATAACATTGCCGAACGTAATAAAATCAGGGCGGAAGGGATCAAGCTGCTCCGTTCGTTACATGAATCCGGGAAGTATTTTAGAATTGTCGTCGTTGGTCACAGTCTTGGGTCGGTTATCGGCTACGACATAATCCGGCACCTCTGGGTAGATTTGAGAGAATCTTATGATCCCCACCCGATAAAACAACCACTGGCAGCTCAATTTGATCGTATGACTGCTCCTACGGCGACTATCGAAGTGGAGGCGTTTCAGCAGAAACAACATAAATTATGGCGAGAGCATCGTGCGGCTGGCATACCTTGGCTTGTCACAGATTTTATTACAATTGGCTCGCCATTAACCCACGCCACCCTGCTTATGGCAGACGATTTCGACAAATTCGAGGAGTGTAAGGTTGAGTTTGAGTATCCGTGCTGTCCACCTGTGTCCATTAAGGAACAGGACACGCATTACCGAAAGAATTACATTTTCGCTGATTCGCACATTGTAAGTGTGCTTATCCCGCATCATGGGGCCCCATTCGCGTCCACCCGCTGGACTAATCTGTTCTTTCCATACCGAATGGGTATTTTTGGTGATTTGATCGGTGGACCTCTCGCCGGTAGTTTCGGCTATGGCATCCGGGATGTGCCAGTATGCCCATCGGATACCGGCTTTCTTGGAAAACTTTTTTTTTCACATACCCGCTACTGGGATTCATCTGAGGCAGATAGTATCAAGGCCCTTCGGTCTGCTATGCGATTGGAAAGTTTACATTCTAAAGAAGCATGGCCAGAACCAACTCAACTGACCCGTAAACCATAGCTGTTCATAACGTGCAATTGTTTATGAGGCCCGTCAGATGGGCCTCGCCGCAGATATCGTCATCATCGTTGTTGTCGCTTTGATCGGTACGCTACTTGCCCAGCGTCTCAAGCAGCCGTTGATCTTGGGCGGACATCACTGTCGAGATCGGCGTGGCTCTGCTCCTCTTTGCCTCCGCGCCGTGGACATCTTCAACCGCCTGCGCCAGCCGGACGAGCTGGAAAAAGCGCAGGCGGCTTTGCGGGAATGCGGCAGCGGGAATTCATAAACAGCCCTCACAGCATCCACCTCGCCTTTTTCACGCCCTCCGCCAGTGTGCCGCCGCGTCAGCAGCTTATTTTTCCTCATCAAAGATGAGAATGCTGGTACGACAGCGTGGCACGACTCCGTTTTTTCATCTTAACTGCCCTTCTTTTTTCATTTTTTCTGCTCTATAATGACTGCATGGCAGCATTGGGAACGCATCTCATTATCACTTTCAAAAAAAGAGGCATCATGACAAGAAACTGCATTAGTTTTGCGCTCAGTCTGAGCGCAGGAATCGCCCTCACCGCAGCCGCCGCGCTGGCAAAGGACGCTCCTCCGGCTCCTGCCCCTGCGGTGCCGTCCGTTGCAACCCCGGCATACAGCCGTTACAACATGGAGGAGTGGAAGGCGAAATTTCCCCATTATCCTTCGCACCTCAAGTTGGACGAAGCGCTGACAAAGGAAGATGCGCAGTTCAACGCTCCGTCCGTGATGACCTGCGCGGGCTGCCATCCGCAGCAGTATGAGGAGTGGCAGAACTCCATGCACTCGATGGCTTTCCAAGATCCTGTGTACCTCGGCGAGCTGAACTTGGCAATCAAGGCCGTGGGCAAAGACATCGCCAAGCAGTGCGAGGGCTGCCACACCCCGGCTGCCTTCCTTTTGGGCGAGACCGAGGGCGAGTTTGATTTTGACAAGCTCAGTCCGCTGGCCAAGGCGGGCGTGTCCTGCGATGTCTGCCATTCCATCAAGCAGCACACTCATTTGGAAACGCCTTCCGGCGAGCCGGAGAACGGCTCCTACATCCTTTCTCCCAATCGGAAGGATGCGAAGACCGGTGAAAGCAAGCTGACCAAGTACGGCCCTTTCCCGAACTACGAAGGCTGCGGCGGCGGTTTTCATGAATGTGTCGAGTCGCCTCTGCACCGCACCTCCGAGATGTGCGCAGGCTGCCATCAGGTCTTCCATTACAAGGAGCATTTTCCCATCGAGCATACCTATGCCGAATGGAAGAAGAGCATCTACTCAATCAAGGGCGTGCAGTGTCAGGATTGCCACATGGTGGACATTGACACCTTCAAGCGTTCCGCTGACACCTTCACGTTGCCCAAGCGCGGCGAGTACCGGCATTACTTCAACGGCGCCAACTTTGTCCAGTACTTTCTTGCCGAGCTGAAGGCGAAGAAGGAGGGCAATGAGAAGCTGGCAGCCAATGCGAAGCAGAAATTTGACATGGCCGTTGAGCGCCTGCAAGCTGCTGCCGAGCTGGAGATTGAACCGTTCTACAACGCCAAAGGCGACCTGTCCAAGATCAGGGTGCGGGTGCACAACAAGCGGGCCGGACACAACCTGCCCACTTCTCTCAGCAACATCCGCCAGATGTGGCTGGAAGTGCTGATCACCGACAGCAAAGGCAATGTCCTGCTGAAGAGCGGCTTCTTGGACGAGAAAGGCGAGCTGGATCCGAAGACCTACAACTTCAACTCGGACGGCATGGACATCAACATGAAGTTCGCGCTTGATCCGTGGGAAGTGGTTTCCTTCTCCAAGCACGACACCATTCCGCCCAAAGGCTACCGTGATGTGTACTACACCCTCATCAACGATGCCAAGGCTGATGAGCTGAAGTTCAGCGCCAAACTCCGCTTCCGTCAGGCCAGCCAGGCTGTGGTGGAGAAGCTCCTGAGCAACCAGCCAAAAGGGGTTGATCTGGAGAAGATCTACGGCCTCACCGCTGTGCCTGCGGTGCCGGTGGTTGACATGGTTGTTCAGGAGGTGACGCTCAAGACCAAAGGCGAGCCGGAAGCAGTTAAGTAAGCACCTTCTCACCCCACGCTGTGCCTGCGGCATCCTCCGTTTTTCCTCGGAGGATGCCGTTTTTTTTACCTTTCAGACTCTTCTCGCGCTGCATAGAAAAAAAATTGTACTTTTTTCCCCGCTCCCCTATAATAGCCACAGTTGGTGCTACAAAAACCATTTCATTCATCACCATGAGAGGAGGAGTCATGAGACACAAGCGTGTGGGAGTCGCGCTCTGTCTGACAGCGGCGATGGCCCTGACAGCAGTGCCTGCCTTCAGCCAGACTGGCCAAGGCGGCAAGCCCGCCCCGGCGGCAGGGCAGCAGTCCCTGTATGATCAGCTCGGCGGCGCGCCCGCCATTGATGCCGCAGTCAAGGGCTTTTACAAAAAAGTTCTGGCTGACTCACGGGTCAACGGCTTTTTCAAAGGCGTGGACATGAACCGGCAGATCGCCATGCAGAAGGCGTTTCTGACCTTCGCCTTTGGCGGCCCCAATGCCTATCAGGGCAGAGATTTGACGGCGGCTCATGCGCATTTGGTCGCACGCGGTCTCAATGACAGCCATTATGACGTGATTGTCGAGCATCTCGGCACCACGCTGAAAGAGCTGGGCGTGAAAGACGAGCTGATCGCGCACGCGGCCAAAGTGGCCAACAGCGTCCGTGGCGACATCCTCGGCAAAAAAACAAGCAGCGGCGCGGCGGCACCGGCCTCGGCAGCCAAGCCTGGCCAGAGCTGGCCGCCTGCCGGAGCTTCATCCTATTCATCGCCGAAGCCCGGTGTCGGCATCGTTCCGCCGAATCCGAACGAGGTTGACAAAGATCTGGGCAATATTTGGAGCAAGCCCTATGATCGCTTTGATCATGACTACCTCAAGCAAAAGTATAAATTCTATCCTTCCAATATCGCCTTTGAAGACAACGGCGTGCCCTTCGAGACCCCGTCCATTTTCACCTGCGCTGGCTGTCATCCGCAGCAGTATGAGGACTGGCAGGGTTCCATGCACGCGCAGGCCTTCCGCGACCCGATTTATCTCGGCGAGCTGATGCTGGGAGTCAAAGCGGTGGGCAAGGAGATCACCAAGCAGTGCGAGGGCTGCCACACGGCGGCGGCCGTTGTCACAAAGCAGATGCCGGGCGAGAACGAGGAGTTCGATTTTTCCAAGCTCTCAGATCTGGCCAAGGCGGGCGTGTCCTGCGATGTCTGCCATTCGATCAAGCGGCACACGCATTGGGAGACTCCGTCCCGCGAGCCGGAGAACGGCTCTTATGTGCTTTCGCCTGGCTATAAAAACGCCAAAGGCGAGAACGTCCGCACCAAGTACGGCCCCTTCCCGAACTACGAGGGCTGCGGCGGCGGCTTCCATGAGTGCGTCGAGTCGCCCCTGCATCTGCGGGCCGAGCTGTGCGCGGGCTGCCATCACGTCTTCCACTACAAAGAGCATTTCCCGTTTGAGCACACCTACAACGAGTGGAAGAAGAGCATTTACGTGGGCAAGGGCATTCAGTGTCAGGACTGCCACATGGTCGACATTCCGACCTTCAAGCGCACCGCTGACACCTTCCAGAAGCCGCAGCGGCATGAGTACCGTCACTTCTTCAACGGCGCCAACTTCACCATGTACTTCTTGGAGAAGCTGCGGGCTGAGAAGATGGGCGACAAGAAGCTGGCTGAGAACGCCCAGCAGAAGTATGATATGGCGGTTGCCCGGCTCCAGCTCGCCGCCGAAGTGGACATTGACCCGATCTACAACGAGGAAGGCTACCTGAGCAAGGTCAAGGTGCGGGTGCATAACAAGCGCGCCGGCCACGCCCTACCCACCTCGCTGACCAACCTCCGCCAGCTGTGGCTGGAAGTGGTGGCCAAGGACGAGACCGGCAAGGTTGTGCTGAGGAGCGGCTTCGTCAAAGAGGACGGCGAGCTGGACGAGAACACCTACATATTCAACTCCGACGGCATGGACCATGCCATGAATTTCGCCATTGATCCGTGGGAGGTTGTCTCCTTCTCCCGGCACGATGTCATCCCGCCCAAGGGCTACAAGGATGTCTATTACACCACCCTCAGCGATCTGAAGAAGCACGACATCACCTTCCATGTCAAGCTGCGCTACCGGGCCGCCCCGCAGTGGGTTGCTGAGAAGCTGTTCAAAAACCTGCCCAAAGGCTTTGACCTGAAGGAGATCTACGGTCTTGACAAGGTGCCTAGACCGCTGCCGGCGGTGGACATGGTTGACAAGACTGTGACCTTCAGCACCCAAGGCGCGCCGACCAAAACACGGGTGCAGGAGCGCGGCGACACGGTGAAGACCGCTGCGGACGCGTTCTACGAGGAGCTGGGCGGCGAAGAGGCGGTGAACAAGGCGGTTGACCGCTTCTACGACAAGGTCATGGCCGATCCGGCGGTCAATTATTTCTTTGAAGGCATTGACATGGACACCCAGCGCCGGATGCAGAAGGCGTTCATGAACTTCGCCTTCGGCGGCAGCCTGCCCTACAAAGGCCGCGATCTGACAGCGGCTCATGCCCGCTTAGTCAAAGAGAAGGGCCTCAATGACACCCACTTCAACATCATCATCAAACACTTCGGCGACGCGCTGCGCGAGCTGGGCGTGAAAGAGGAGATGATTGCAGTGGCGGTGCGGGTGGCGGAAAGCGCCCGCAAGGATGTGCTGGGCAAATAAACGCCCAGGCTGCTGAACAGGCGGCATGACAGAAACCGGCATCCTGCGAGGGATGCCGGTTTTTTTATTGCCCGCCGCTCCCGGCAATCCGGTATAATTTTGCACGATGCAGCTTCGCTTATTTCCGCTCGACAGAAAAGGACGCGCCGCCTCCATGCACGGACAAAAAAAGAAAAGTTTGAAAAAAAAGCTGCTGCTGGAGACCGGAGCAGTTCTCCTGCTGGGCGCAGTCCTGCCGAGCGGCGCGGCTTTTCTGACGCAGTGCTGCGCCCCTTCGTGGCGGCTGCCTCATGAGCCGCTGGCCGCCATGCTGCTCGGCTGGAGCGCGGTGGCCGCGATCCTCGCCTCTTTGTTCATCATGCTTGCCCGCCATGCTGAAGGCAGCGCGCCGACAGCGGTCTGGACTGCCGCCGCGCTGGCTGGCATGGGCGTGCTGGACGGCTTCAACGCCGGGGGCGGGCAGCCGCAGGCAGCCGCCTGTCTGCACAGCGGCGCAGCCTTGGTCGGCGGCCTGCTTCTGCTGGCGCACAATCTGCCGGAGCGCGTCGCCCGGCATCGGCTCATGGAGTGGCTGCCCTGCCTGACTGCCGCGCTCTGCGCCGCGCCCGGCATTGTGTTCATGCTTTTTCCAGCCCAGCTTCCTGCCGCCGGGCCGCCGTTCATCCGGGCGGTGAGCATGGCGGGCAGCATCTGCTTTCTCAGCGCCGGACTGAGCTTTCTGTTCCGGCGGCGCAGAAATCCGGCCTCAGAAGAAGAGGCGCTGCTGCTGGCCGGATGCAGCCTGCTCTTCGCTTCGGCAGCTTGGTTTTTTCCTGCCGCTGTCCCGCACGGCGCGGCCTGGTGGATCTGGCTGCTGCTCCGGCTGGCCGCGCTCTTCCTCCTGCTCTGCCTGTTTCTCAACCGCAGCCAGGAGCAGATTCAGCATCTCCGCCGCCATCGGGACGAGCTGGCCGCCGCCCGCAGGCAGCTTGCCGATCTGATTGAAAACTCGCCCTCCGCTGTCACCCTCAAAGATCTCTCAGGCCGCTTTGTGCTGGTCAACCGCCGCTTCGAGGAAATTTTCGGGGTGAGCAAGGAGGAGGTGATGGGCAAGTCCGCTGCCGACATCATGCCGCAGCTGACCCGGCGGCTGCGGGAAAGCGGGGCGGAGAGCGGGACCTTGACCGAGTACGAGGAAAGCATCCCTCTGCAGGACGGCACCCGCACCTTCCTCACCTCCTGCTTCACCCTGCCCGGCAGCGGGGAAAGCCTCTGCTGCGTCGGCTGCATTCAGACTGACATCACCGAGCGCAGGCAGCTGGAGCAGCGGCTGCAGCTGGATCAGAAAATCCTCGAACATGCCGAGGAGGCTGTTGTCATCACCGATGCCGAGGCGGCCATTCTTGATGTCAATGAGGCCTACACCGCCATCACCGGCTATGAGCGGGAGGAAGTGATCGGCCAGAATCCGCGCATCAACAAATCGGGCCATCACAGCAAGGAATTTTACCAGAAGATGTGGCGGCAGCTGCTGGAAACCGGCTCGTGGTCGGGCGAAATCTGGGACCGGCGCAAGAGCGGCGAGGTTTTTGAAAAATGGCTGACCATCAGCGCGGTCCGCGACAGCGGCGGCGCGACGGTCAATTACGTCGGCATTTTCAACGATCTCACCGAAAAGAAGAACATCGAGCGGAAGCTGAAGAACCTGCTTTTCTACGATCCGCTGACCAAGCTGCCCAACCGCGCCCTGTTTCAGGAGCGGCTGGAGCAGGCGATGCGCAGCAGCCAGAGCCGCGATCTGCCGCTGGCCCTGTTTTGCATCGACCTCGACCGCTTCAAGGATGTCAACGACACTCTCGGCCACAAGGCGGGCGACGAGCTGCTGGCGCAGGCGGCCAAGCGCATCCGGGGCGGCGTGCGCAAGAGCGACGTGGTGGCCCGGCTCTGCGGCGACGAGTTCACGGTCATTCTCTCGGAGATCAAATTCCGCGAGTCCGCAAGTCATCTGGCCCGGCGGCTGATCCATCTCCTCCAGCAGCCTTTCCATATTGACGGCGAGGAGGTCTTCATCAACGCCAGCATCGGCATCAGCCTCTATCCCGACGACGGGCTTGAGGCCGAGATGCTGATCCGCAACGCCGACACGGCCATGCACTTCGCCAAAGAGCGGGAGCAGGGCAGTTTCCAGCTTTTCCGCGCCCAGATGAACCAGCGGCTGGTGCAGCGGATCAATTTGGAAAAGCAGCTCCGTCACGCCTTGGAGCAGGAGCAGTTCGTTCTGCACTATCAGCCCAAATACCGGACGGCGGACGGCAGCCTTGCCGGCGCGGAAGCCTTGGTGCGCTGGCAGCACCCGGAGGAAGGGCTGATCTCCCCGGCGGAGTTCATCCCGCTGGCTGAGGAAAGCGGCCTGATCACCGCCTTGGGCGAGTGGTGCCTGAAAACCGCCTGCCGCCAAGTCAAAATCTGGGAGGGGCAGGGGCTGCATCTGGGCCGGGTGGCGGTCAACCTCTCCTCGCGGCAGTTCCAGAACCGCAGGCTGCTTGAGCTGCTGCGGAGCACGCTGGAGGAAACCGGCCTTTCCGCCGCCTTTCTTGAATTGGAGATCACGGAAAGCGCGGTGATGGAAAATCCAGAGCAGGCCGTGGCCCTGCTGCGCGACATCCGCCAGCTCGGCATCACCATCGCCATTGACGATTTCGGCACCGGCTACTCCTCGCTGGCCTATCTGAAAAAATTTCCGGTCAACAGCATCAAGATCGACCAGTCCTTCATTGCTGATCTGGTCAAGGATTCCGATGACGCAGCGATAGTCGAGTCGATCATTCAGATGGCCCGCAGCCTCGGCTTGGAGGCCGTGGCCGAGGGCGTGGAGACGCTGGAGCAGCTTGAATTTCTCCGGGAAAGAAAGTGCCATGAAGTGCAGGGCTACTATTTCAGCAAACCGCTGCCGCCGGAGCAGTTCGCCAAAAAAATTCTCAATCAGACGGCCAAATGAATTTCAGCGCAGAAACAGCCTGATCCGCTCCGGCCTGCCGCAGAAAAATCACGCCGGTCAAAAAAATATTGT
Source organism: Candidatus Electronema sp. JC (assembly GCF_048287365.2). Lineage (NCBI taxonomy): Bacteria > Pseudomonadati > Thermodesulfobacteriota > Desulfobulbia > Desulfobulbales > Desulfobulbaceae > Candidatus Electronema > Candidatus Electronema sp. JC. Next base: position 80,156 of record NZ_JBLWEM020000022.1, read on the forward strand.
TGACAGTCCAAACCATGCTTGCGGAGCCGCCGCTTTTCATTTATTATGTGCGCCTTTTCTTGCTGATAGCCAATCCGTGCAGAATCGCCCCAAGCGAGCAACGGCAGAGCAACTGTCAGGAGCAGGAGAATTGAGGTTTTCTCTTATTTCTGCAATCTTTAACCTTGAGGGGGGTATCATGTCTGTCATTCTGCCAAAACTTCCTGCCGCCGCATCCGTCCGCATCTCCGAAATCGTCAGCAGAATTTCCGAGCGCGAACAGATAGAACAGGCGGCAGCCCTCCACGGCACACCGGTGATGCTGCTTGACTGCGAGGTCATCCGCCGTCAATACCGCGCTCTCCGCCAGGCTTTGCCTGAAGCTGCCGCCCACTTTGCTCTGAAGCCGCTGCCGCATCCGGCAGTGGTGAAAGCCCTGCTCCAAGAAGGGGCGAATTTTGATTTGGCCACCAACGGCGAAGTTGATTTGGTGCAAGCCGCCGGGGTTCCCGGCGAGAAGACCATTCACACGCATCCGATCAAGCGGGATTCAGACATCCGCCACGCGCTGAACTACGGCTGCACGGTTTTTGTCGTCGACAACCTGAATGAGCTGGAAAAGTTCAGCAAATACCGCGATCAGGCCGAGCTGCTCATCCGCCTCAGCTTCCGCAACGCCGATGCCTATTCCGACCTGTCGAAGAAGTTCGGATGCAGCCCGGAAGGAGCTTTGGAGCTGATCCAGCACGCGCACCGGCTCGGCATCCGCATCAAGGGATTGTCCTTCCATGTCGGCTCACAGACCGCTGATCCGCAGAAGTACGTCACCGCCATCCAAACCTGCGGCGAGGTTTTCCGCCGGGTGACGGAACTGGGCCTGCCCAAGCTGGGCACGCTGGACATCGGCGGCGGCTTCCCGGTGCATTACATTGATCAGGTCTTGGCGATTCAGGAATTCTGCGCGCCGATCCGGCAGGCTCTGGCCGAGTTCCCGGAAAGCGTGGACGTGATCTCCGAGCCGGGCCGCTTCATCGTCGCTCCGGCAGTTATTTCGGTGTCTTCGGTGATGGGCCAGGCCGAGCGCGACGGCAAGATGTGGTATTACTTGGACGACGGCCTCTACGGCTCTTTCAGCGGCATGATCTACGACCACGCGGTGTATCCGGTGCAGGCGCTGAACAACGTCGGCGAGCTGTTCCCGTCAGTGCTGGCCGGGCCGACCTGCGACAGCATTGATGTGATTTCTGAAGACATCATGCTGCCCAAGCTGAAGAACGGCGATTTGGTCATCGGACGGATGATGGGTGCCTACACCGCTGCTTCCGCCTCCGAGTTCAATTTCTTCCCCAAAGCCAAGATCGTCGTGCTCAACGAGCCGACCGACCTGCTCTGACATTCCCCAGCCGCCCTGAATTTAAATTGAATTCAGGGCAGCGGCTTTCCCTCTCTGTCTTCACGCGCGCGGCAGAACCGCTCTGCCGCCCTTGCATTCATCTCCAGTCAGCAGTATGATTATCACGTCTGCTCGCCGGAGCAGGCGGAAGCGTTGTCCTCGATATTCTGCATTTCCACATTCAGGAGGAACAAGATGACCGCATTTGACAGACGGGATTTGCTTAAAACTGCCGCTGCTGCCGCTGCTGCTGCCGCCGCAGGTTCAGCTGTGTCCGCCTTTGCCGCTGACGAGACCGCCGCGCCGCCGCCTTTTTCTCCGGCTGGCTCGGTCTATTACACCAAGGAGCAGCCGGGTCACTGGAAGGGCAAAGAAGGCGGTCATGCGCCAGAAGTGAAGATTGAGGGCGGCAAGGTCTCTGTCGTCACCGCGCATCCGATGACCGCCGAGCATTTTATTGTCCGCCACACCGTCATTCTGGCTGATGGCACCGTGCTTGGTGCCAAGAATTTCGCCCCGACCGACAAGCCGGAATCCTCATATGACCTGCCGAAAGACTACAAAGGCAAAATTTGCGCCACCAGCTTCTGCAACCTGCATGATCTCTGGGTGAGCGAGGCGGAAGCCTGATTTTCCGCCCCTCCCGCCTTTGCCAAGCCGCGCTGTTTGCAGTGCGGCTTTTTTTTCACTTTCTGCTGACTTTTCCGCCGCTTTGTGAAACAATGCAGACAGAACCGCATCTTGACTGTCTTTAGCGGAGCCTTGGCGGATGAAACGCATCTTTTTATTTTTGCTGATTTTTGCAGTGCTCGCCGACGCGGCGTGGCTCGTCGTCATCCGGCCCAACCCGGAACTCCGGGAGCTGGCGCGGTTGCCCAGCCGCAGCGAGCTGGCCGCTGCCGGACGAAAAATCGCGGCCTCCGCTCCTGTGCGCCAATTTCTTTCCGGGGAGCTGCTGCGTCCGCAGCCCCTTGAGCCGCTGGAACTGGTGCCGGAAGATGCCCTGTTGCTCATCGATGCCGCTGATGCCGCAGCAGCAGGTCGCACCTTCCTCAACTCGCGTTTCGGGCGGACGCTGAAGGGCATCCGCTGGGCGGCGGTGCTGGATCAGCTGGACGTGCCGCCGCTGCTGCGCAAGCCCGCCGAGGAGCAGTTGGTCAGCTTGCAGCACCTGCTGGCCCATCCTCTGCTGCAAGAGGCTTTCAGCTGGAGAACCGTGCTGGCCCTGCTGCCGCCGGAGCCGGAAGCCTTGGCGGCGGCTCCGCTCGACACTTTGCTGACACGCGCCCTGCTGCTCACCGCTCCGCCTGAGGGCGGCGCGGCCTTCCTTGATTTGCTCAAGACCGAGAAAAAACAGCCGGATTTGCTCTACCATCACGGCATGGGCATTTTGACGCTGGAGCTGGAGCATGGCCGCAAGCTCCACGCCTCTTTGGTCGGCGGCCAGATCGCCTTGTCCTTGGGCTTGGAGCCGGTGCAGCGGAGCATTGACCTTTTCATCCGTCATTTCATCTACAAGCGGAATGGCTTGGCCGCCCGGCGCGATTACGCCGAGCTGAAGCAGGACGCCGGGGGCCGCGACGATTTTTTTCTCTATGCCGATTTAGCCCGGCTGAAGGCCCTGCTCGCCGACGAGGCACCGCCGCCGCTGGAGGCCGCGTCCGGCACCCGCAGCATGGCCCTCTTTCACTGCCCGGACGGAGAAGCGGCCAAGCTGACCACAGTGCTGCGTTTCGCCCCGGAAGAGCTGCGTCAGCCTTTGCAGAAAAAAATCTACACCGCCGCGCCGGTCGCCAACCGCACCTTGGCGAAAATGCCTGCCAGCCTCCTGCTCTATATCTGGAGCGGCTGGCTGCGGCCCGACTGCTGGCGGCAGAGCCTGATTGACAGCGGCAGGCAGGAGACGGCGGACAAAACTGACGCATGGTTCAAGACGCAGACCGGCCTCAGCTTCGGCGAGATTCTCTCCTTGTTCGGACGCGAATTCAGCGTTAATATTGCTGAGATCAGCACGACCGGCCTCTTTCCTGTGCCACGGCTCTGCTTTGTCGTCGAAGTGCGGGAGCGGAAGAAGGCGGAACGCTTTCTCAGCCGGATGCTCTCCGGCCTGCCGGTCAAAAGCCAGAAATTGCCGAACGGCGTGACGCTGGTCTCCTTGCAGGCGGCCAAGGGGATGCTTCAGCCTTCCTACGCCTTTGCCGACGGTTTTCTTTATTTGGCCGACAGCCGCGAGCAGTTGGTGGCAATTTTGGCCGAAAGCGGCGGGCGAATGCAGGATGACACCAGCTTTCAAGCCGTGGACACCGGCAAGGGCCAGCCCGGCAACCTGCTGATTTTCGCCCGCGCCGCCCAACTGACGGACGGCCTCAAGGAGCTGGCCGCTTGGGGCGGAACCATGATCGCGGTGCGCAACGATCAAATCGGAGAGAAAAGCAAGGTGCTGATTGATCAGGTGATCATGCCGCTCTTGGACAGCCTTGGCGGCTTTGAGACCGTGAGCCTGCGCAGCTTCACCCGCAGCGGCGAGCTGGTGCTGGAGGCTGCCGCCTTGACCGCCGCTGAAAAGCAGCCAGAGATTGCCGCCGAGGCGGAGCCGCAGTTTGAATAAAAAAAAACCCAGCAGGTAGATAATAAGGCAACTTTTTGTTTTTCCAAAAAAATATCAGCAAACCGCCCCGCAGCCGCCCGCGCAGAATTCTTGACAAAATTCCCAATTCATGTGAAGTAGAGCAGAACAGAATTCGTCTTTTCCCTGACCGGTTCAAGCGGCTGAGAAACCGGCAGGAATCAATTTATCGAATTTACGGTTGGAAACACATAGAGTTACGCAGTTCGATTCCAAACCAATTGATTTTGTTCAACGGGTGATTCATGCGGCAAAAAGACAACTTGCTGTAATAGTTGGATTTTTCGTTTCAACTGCGTAAGTCCTAATTTTATCTGCGCAAAATTATTTCTAATAAATAAAAATAAAAAATATGAGGCCAACATGAATAAGGCTATCAATTGGTGCAGCTTGCTGCCAGAAGATATTGACCAAGCAAATATGATTGCGGACAGCATACATACAACACTGCCAGAACGTCCTGATATATTTATTGAAAAAAGAAACCTTTTTCCTGAAGGGTGTTGTAAGTTAGTTAAAAATGGTGCGATGGTTGGTTATGGAATTTCTCATCCTTGGACGCTTTACGCTGTTCCGCCTTTAGATGAATATTTAGTTTGCTTGCCAAAAGAACCAAATTGTATTTATATTCATGATGTTGCTGTATTACCTCAAGGCAGAGGGCTTGGTGCACTCGATCAATATGTCGAATATATAAAACATATTTCTACAAATATTAGAATATCATCAATCGCTCTTGTTTCTGTTTACGGAACAGACGTTTTGTGGAAAAAATTTGGATTCTTTACGCCAAACATCCTTAACAGAATCGATTTGATTCAAAAAATATCCTCATACGGAGAGTCTGCTAAATATATGGTGTTAAATTTTACATGATTATCTTTTTAAAAAAATTCTCCGCCTATTTTTCTGCTTCCTTAACTTTTCTTGTAGGAATAAAAGCGGCTTTTTCGTTGTCAATTTCACTGCAAACATTTTTACTTATCTTTCCTCTTTTATTTTTTTGCTGCGCTGCAATTGCTTGGATTGAGTCTGCACAGAGTGACGTTTCATCGAGAGTAAACGCTAATGAAAATGATGGTCCTATTTCTCTTTCAATATCACGTGCGCTCGATACTGTTAAAATTCACCCCAGAGATGATGAATCAATCGCTTTTCAAGCGAATAAAATTGTAAGGAGATATCTTGACAAGAAATGTATATCGTATAAAGATTATAAAAAATGGCGAGATAAAAATTCAAACATATTCACGGCTATCACCGGCACAAAAGGTGAACTTGTTGGTTTTTTTGATATATTCCCATTAACAGAACATGCTGCAAAAAGAATAGTTGACGGGTCGCTAAAGGAAAGTGAGTTGTCTGAAAAAGACATACTGCCATTAAATATGGACAAATCTGCAAAGACAATCTATATAGCATCGATTATGGCTAATCCTGAACAATCTCTTTTCAGCCCGATAGTGGCTAAAGAAGTAATTATTTTAAAATTTGTTGAGTTTCTTATACAAGAGTTTCCTCCAGATGAGGACAGGTCTATTTTTGCATACGCCCATACTTCATACGGAGAAAGATTGCTGAAGAATTCAGGGTTTACAAATATTTTACTATCTAAAGATAATAAAATGCGTGACCCTCTTTATCAGTTATCTCCTGATGGATATCGTGAGGCATTTAAAATTTTTAAAGAATTTAATGTAGGAAAAAATAAAACTGACAAAATGAAAAGACGAAGAAAAATTAAGTTAGAGGCAGAATCGGCAAGAGGTATCGCTGCTGAATTATCAGCGGCATGAAAAAAAATAATGGAATTTATTTACAAACAACAATATCAATATTTTTTATATATACACTGAAAAACATCGCCAAAAGTAAGCGGATTGTTTCGAGCTTCACATTCATGTGACCTCGTCCTATTTTTTTCAACAACTCACAGCAAGGAGCAACAAAGATGGCACTGACGGTAAAGGCAATCGCCGAGAGCATCAACATCATGGGAAAGCGCAGCGGCACCGCCATGAAAGAGCGCATCCAAGGGCCGATTCAGGAAATGGCGCGGGAGGAGGCGGAAGCAGGTGCTTCCTACCTCGACCTCAACATCGGGCCGGCCCGCAAGGACGGAATCAATCTGATGCCGTGGATGGTGGAGACCGTGCAGAGCTGCGTCGCCACTCCGCTCTGTCTGGACACCACCAACACCGACGCGATGATCGCGGGGTTCAAAGCAGTGCAGAACAAGAGCGAGGCGATCATGAACTCCATCTCCGCCCAGCCGGAGCGGATGGAGAAGCTGATCCCGGCTGCCGCTGAGGCGGGCTGCAACGTCATCGCCCTGCTCTGGGGGCCGGACGGAATGCCGCGCGACTCCAACGAGCGCGCCGCGATGGCGGTTGACCTGATGATGGCCCTCAACGCCGCAGGCATCCCCAACGAGAAAATCCTCTTCGATCCCATCGGCACCCCGATCACCTTGGGCGCGGATCAGATCGCCTCCGGCCTTGAGTTCATGATGATGCTACAGGACATCGCGCCGGGATCAGGCTCCACCGTCGGCCTGTCCAACGTCTCCAACGGCGTGGCCGAGCACCTGCGCAAGTATCTTGACCGCACCTATTTAATCATGCTGATGAAATACGGCATCAGCACCGCCATCGTCAATGCTTATGACAAGGAACTGATGTCCATCTGCAAGGGCGAGCGGCAGGATCTGGTTGATCTGGTGCACGGCATGATGGACGGCAATGATCCTGATCCGTCCGCTTTGAGCGGTTCGGCCTTGGAGCATTACAAGACCTACAAAGTGCTTTCCGGCCAGGCGGTCTTCTCTGAATCTTGGCTGACGCTGTAATGGAGCGATGCGGCAGGAGCGGCAAATGCTCCGTCCCTGCCGCGAACGATATCAGGGAGGAACCATGAACAACAACGTCCTGCGGAAGCCGCTGCTGAACACAGCAGCCGTTTTCGCCTTTTTCATCGGCCTGCTCGCGGTCAGCCTCGCGCACCCGGAGGCTTCAGTCTTTCAGTCGGTCGGGCTGCTCATTCAGGCCGTGCTGCGCGCGGTGCAGCTGCTGCTCGGACTGGCTCTGGCCGCCGCTTTCTGCGTGGCCGTGCTGATCGGCATCTTCCTTGGTGCCGTGTTTTTGTTCAACAAGGAAACTGCGGCCAGCATGTATGCAGAGCTGCGGCAGACGCTGGCCGTCTGGCTCGCGCCTGCTCTGGCCGGCGGCAAAAAAAAAACAGAGGAGCCTGTCAATTTTGAACCGGTGAAAGAAGAAATGCGGCAGGAACTGCGAGCGAACATCGAGGCCATCCAAGGCCATATCCACGCCACCCGCGAGCTGCTGGCCGGCAAAATCGGCCAGCTCTCCAGCCGGATTGACGCGCTGGAGGAAATGACCGCCAAAATGGCTGACAGCAGTCAGGTGGAGGAGCTGCGCAGCGAGGTGCGCGGGGCGATGAACACCTTGGCCGGAATCGAAGGCGCGGTGGGCGGCATGAAAGCCTGCGTCGAGCAGACCGCTCAGCAGATTTTGCAGATCTCGCCGGAAGAGCTGCTTGGCGACCTGCCGGAGCGGCTGCGGCAGCTGGAGCAGCACGAGCCAGAGGTGATCGACATCACGCCGCTGGAGCGGGACATCGCGGTGATGCAGCAGGAGCTGGCCTCAGTGCGGGAGAAGGCTGGCAAGGCCCTGCTCGCGGCTGAGACAGCACCTGCCGCCGCCCCTCCTGTCATGCAGGAGCAATCGTCGGCAGCAGCAGCGGCGCAGGAAGCTCCGCTGACAGATGATCATAGAATTTTCAGCTACTTCGACGATCCTGCCGACAAGCTGAAAGTCGCCGAGCTGACTGAAGCAGCCTTGGAGAAAGGTCTTAACCAGAAGCAGATCATTGATTATCTGACACGTGGGCTGGGAGCGCAGAAGGGCAAGATCATCAGCTCGCATCCCGCTGTTTTTAAAGACTACCTCAAAACCTGCCGCCGGAACGACTGAAGGCAGTTCAACCGCAACATGAACACTGTTCCTGTAGGCAGTGTTCATGTTCCTCTTGCTGTGTCGGCAGCACCCTTTGGACAAAATCCTGCCATGACTTCGGTGCTTCGGCGATGTTGAAGCCGACATCAACCAAGATGCCGTTCTTCCGCCGCCAGCGTGGGGCCACTTTCAGCTTGTAGCAGGGCAAGTCTGGCCCGCCGGAAACGATGATGCTGTATTTTTTGCCTTCCTGTGAGAATTTATCCGGCAGGTCATTCAGCCGCAGTCCTTCCAGCGAGACATCCTCGACCATGCCGCCGTAAATGAAATGCCCGTCGGCGATGTCGGCGATATATCCTTTCAGTCTGGCCCTGTACTCATGCCGTTTCTCAGCTTGCTCCTCCATTGCGCCTGCTCTCCTTCAGATTTGCTTTTTTTCCTCCCATTGCCGCTTTTTGGCGGCGGCAATGAATTCTGCAAAAGTCTCCACCGAAGCGTAGCGGGCGGAGCGGCTGGGCCGTCTGCGGCTGTTGGGCCGGGCGATGTGCAGCAGGAAGGCGATGCCGCAGTGTTCCGCTGTCCGCAGCACTTTTTCGGTGTCGTCGGCCAGGAGCGAGCGGGCCGGATCAAAGCCGAGCATTTCTTGCAGCCTGCTCCAGAACTGCGGCTCCTCTTTGGCGAAACCGACTTCCTCGGCGCAGACCAGCCGGTCAAACCAGCCGCCGATGGCTGCTTTCTCCAGCTTGATGGCCAAGGTGCGGGGATGGGCATTGGTGACGAGAAAAAGCCGTTTGCCCTGCTCCCGGCAGAAGTCAAGAAATTCAGGAACATGCGGATGCAGGGCGATCAGGTCGCTGATGCGCCGCTTCAGCTCCGGAATGTTCAGCTTCAGCTCGCGGGACCAATGTTCAATGTCCGCCCATTGGAGGGAGTTTTCCGTCTGCCGGTAGCGGGCCAGCAGCTCCTGCGCCGCCTCCTCCACGCTGAGGCCGTGCAGCAGGCTGTAGTGTTCCGGCAGGTGAACTTCCCAGAAATAATCATCAAAATGCCGGTCCAAAAGAGTGCCGTCCATGTCCAAAAGGACAGCATTAATCTCTTCCCAAGGAATCGGCGCGGAAATTTGAGCGAAATTCTGCATGATTGAGGATTATACCCGCCCGGCAAAACTTTGTACAGGGCTTATGCGGAGGCGCGGCGCAGGAAAATTGTTTTGTTTCTTCGGGAGAAAATGGTAAAAAACAACAAGCAGTCCAGCAGCAGCCCAAAGCCTGAATTCCCTCCCCCGGTGACGCATCATGGCACAGATAGATTCCTATTTCAAGCAGATGAAAGAGCGCGGGGCCAGCGACCTGCACATGGTGGTCGGCTTTCCGCCCCTGCTGCGCCTGCGCGGCGAGCTAGTGCCGTTAGACGAACCGGTGCTGACATCAGAGAGCAACGAGCGCATCCTCTTTGAGATACTTGACCCGGATCAGCAGGCGATCATCAAGAAGAACCGCGACTTTGACAAGGCCTACGCGCTGGAGGGCGTGGGCCGTTTCCGCTGCAACTTCCTCTATCAGCACCGGGGCATCGGCGCGGTCTTCCGCATCATCCCGACGAAAATCCTCACCGTGGATCAGCTCGGCTTGCCGGAGTCAGTGCGGAGCATCGCCGAGTACGTGCGCGGGATGGTTTTGGTCACTGGCCCGACCGGCAGCGGCAAATCAACGACTATGGCCGCAATCATCGACCTGATTAACGACAAGCACCCGAAGCACATCATCACCATTGAGGATCCGCTGGAGTTTGTCCACCCGAACAAGCAGTGCGTCTTCTCGCAGCGGGAGATCGGCAGCCACGCTAAGAGCTTCGCCAAGGCTCTGGCCGTGGCCAACCGCGAAAACCCGGACGTGATTCTCGTCGGCGAGATGCGCGACCTCGAAACCATCTCCGCCGCCCTGACCTGCGCCGAGCTGGGCATCCTTGTTTTCGGCACGCTGCACACCAACAGCGCGGCCAAAACCATAGACCGGATCATCAACGCCTTTCCAGCGGAGGAGCAAGCCCAGACCCGCACCATGCTGGCGGATTCGCTCAAGGCGGTCATCGCCCAGCAGCTCCTCAAAACCAAGGACGGCAAGGGCCGCTGCGCCGCGCTGGAAATCCTCATCGGCTCCACCGCGCTGGCCAGCATCATCCGCGAGGGCAAAATCAACCAGATTGAGTCCATGATCCAGACCGGCACCACGCAGGGGATGCAGACCATGGATCAATGTCTGCAAAAGATGATTGACGACGGCAAGATCACCGTCGCGGCGGCGCGGGAGAAGGCGATCAACAAAAATCTTTTCCCGGTGCCGGACGGGGAAGACTGACGCGGCGGAGTCAAAGCCATGCTGAAAAAAATGCTGGAGCAGGCAGCCGCGAAAATGCTGCAAAACGCGCTCAAAGACATGGAAAGCTGGGTTGAGCCGTCCTGCTTCGGCGATCCGCTGGCGGAACGGACACGCTGGAATCCGCTGAAAAGAGGCGGCTCCAACTTCCGCACGCATAAATTGCTCAGCACGCAGCCCGACCGGATGGAGTTCCGCATCACCGCAGGAATGCTGCTTTTTGCCTCCATCTTTCTTCTGGTCGGTGTCGGCTCGGCGGCAGGAGCTTTTCTCTTTGCCGAGCCGCTCTGGGGACTGGGACTGTTTGGTCTGATCTTTCTGCTCATTGGCGGCGGGCTGCTCTATTTCAGCTCCAAGCCCGTGGTTTTCGACAAGCGCAAAGGCTTCTTCTGGAAAGGCCGGAAGTCACCTGATGACGTGGCCGACCTCGGTAGCTGCAAAGACTGCGTCCGGCTGGGGGAGATTCACGCTCTTCAAATTGTCGCTAAACAGCTCAAAGGCGACAGCTCTTCGGATTTCAGCTATGAACTGAATCTTGTCCTGAAAGATGCTTCCCGCGTCAATGTGGTTGACCACGGCAGCAAGGAGAAAATTCGCGAGGATGCCGCTGCGCTTGCCGCGTTTCTCGGCAAGCCGCTTTGGGATGCGGCGGAGCTGAAGATGTTGGACGCGGTCATGCCGGACAAGACGATGGAGGAGATCCGCAAGGTGTGGGGAAACAATCCTGAGCTGATGGACGAGAAGACCAAGAAAATTCTGGAGAAGCTCAGCAGGCGGATTGAGAAAATGACGTGACTGCCAATGACAATATCAGCATGAAATCGACGTGCAGTGTCATGTCAGAAATTCAATTTATTTCACTAACTGATTCATCTCAAAGATCGGCAGCAAAATGGACATGACGATGAAGCCGACCGCCATGCCCATCGCCAAGATCATGATCGGCTCAATCATCGAGGTTATGGCCATGACCTTGGTCTCCACCTCCCTCTCGTAGCTGTCCGCTGCCTTGGCCAGCATTTTGTCGAGCGAGCCGCTCTGCTCGCCCACCGCGATCATCTGCACCAGCATCGGCGTGAAATAGCGGTTGCCGCGCAGGAAGCCGGACAGGCTCTTGCCCTTTTGCAGCTCCTCGCCCGCCTGTTCCAGCACCTCGGCCAGCAGCACGTTGTTGAGAATATTTTTAACTATTTGAAGCGACGTGACTAAGGGCACGCCCGCCTGAAGCAGGCTGGACATGGTCCGGCCCAGCGAGGCAGCGGCGATTTTGACATTCAAATCGCTGATCAGCGGCAGAGTCAGCTTCATTTTGTCCCATATCCGCCTGCCCTGCGGCGTTTGCAGGAAGAAATAGCGCAGACCGAACAGGGCGGCGGCCAGCAGGAGCAGAGCCAGCCACCACCATTCTTGAAGAAAGGTGCTGATCTGAATCAGCACCGTGGTGGGCAGAGGCAGGGCCTGCTTGCGGTCGGTGAAGACCTTGGTGATCGAGGGCACAATAAAAGTGATCAGCGCGAAGAGCACGCCTACACCGACCAGGGCCATGAAAATCGGATAGATCAGCGCGGCAGAAACGCGCGAGCGCATCGCCTGCTGCCGCTCGCCGAACTCCGCCAGCCGGTCCAGCACCACGTCCAAAGAGCCAGAAGCCTCGCCCGCATGAACCATGTTGACGTAGACTTTGGAAAAAAGTCGCGGATGCTCGGCCAGCGCGTCAGTCAGCGAGTTGCCCTCGTTGACTGCGTCTTTGATCTGGGTGATGATGGTTTGAAGCGACTTGCTGCTGGTCTGCTCAATCAGGCCGGTGAGCGCAGGCACCAGCGGAATGCCCGCGCCCAGCAGCGTGGCTAACTGGCGGGTGGCGACGTGAATCTCCTGCTGCTTGATCCGCGCCCCGCCCTGCAAGCTTAAAAAACTGCTGGCCGCTGCGCCCTTCTGACCCCGGCGGCCTTTCGGCACTGTCTCCTTGATTTCAACCGGATATTTGCCAAGCTGGCGGATTTTCTGCCGGGCTGCCGGAAGCGAGTCCGCATCCAAAACGCCTTTGTGCTTCTTTCCGGCGGCATCAAGGGCGGTATATTCGTAAACAGGCATTTATTCGCTCAATTTTTTTCAGATTTTCCAAGATGGACGACCGGCGGGGGGGGGGGGCGATGCGCGCATCGCCCCCGCAAATTTTACGCCGTGATCTCCGTGCCGATGCCGGCATGAGTGAAGATTTCCAGCAAAATGGCGTGTTCCTGCCGTCCGTCGATGATGTGGGCCTTGTTCACGCCGCCGTTGATGGCCGAAGCGCAGCAACGCAGCTTGGGAATCATCCCCCCTTTAATCACGCCGTCGGCAATGAGCTGCTCGATAGAGCTGATTGCGATGGAGGAGATGAGCTGGCCGTCAGCATCTTTCACGCCTTCCACGTCGGTGAGCAGGATCAGCTTGGCCGCCTTCAGCTCGGCGGCGACCGCACCGGCCACCAAATCGGCGTTGATGTTGTAGGCCTGGCCGTCTTCACCCACGCCGACCGGCGCGATCACCGGGATGAAATCCTTGGCATCCAGAGTGGTGAGGATTTCCGGGTTGATATGCGTAACCTCGCCCACCCGGCCCAGGTCAATCAGCTCCGGCGGCGCGTTCTCGGTTTCCGGTTTGCCCAGCACCTTCATTTTTTTCGCCTGCACAAGGTCGCCGTCCCGGCCTGACAGCCCCACCGCCCGCCCGCCGCAGTGGTTGATCAGGCCGACGATCTCCTTGTTGACCTTGCCGACCAGCACCATCTCCACCACATCCATGGTCGGGCCGTCCGTGACCCGCATTCCCTGCACGTAGCTGGAGGTGATCTGCATTTTCTTCAAAAACTCGTTGATCTGCGGCCCGCCGCCGTGGACGACGACCGGGTTGATCCCGATGTATTTGAGCAGGATCACATCAAGAGCGAATTTTTTCTTCAGCTCCTCGTCGATCATCGCGTGGCCGCCGTATTTGATGACCACAGTTTTCCCTCTGAACTCACGGAGATAGGGCAAAGATTCAATCAGCACCTTAGCCTTGGCGATCTCGTTCTGCATGACTGCGCTCCCTCTTGGCTGAACTGGCCGCGCTCCGGCAGGCCAGCAGCAGTTTTTCATCTGTGAACAGGGAGATGGAAACCCTTTACATTTTCCGGCGAACCCTGTATCCTGTATGCTCCCGCGCAGCGCGACTGCGCAGTGTTCTCTTATAAAACATGATTGAGACAGGGGCAACAATGTATTTTCTCTCATTCTCGGCCCGGCGGCTGCTGACCGCCGCTCTATCCGCCGCCGTCATAGCCGCCGCCGCAGGCCCGTCCTTCTGCAAGGAAAAAGAAAAAGACGACGCGCCGATCAATATTGAGGCGGACCGCATGGTTTCGCAGGAAGCGAAAAACTCGGTCGTCTTCATCGGCAATGTCGATGCCAGCCAAGGCAAGATCACCATCCGCGCCGACGAGATGACCGTGCACTATGAGGAGAGCGAGGGCGGCGGCAAAAAGGAGGCGGACAAGTCCGGCAGGGGCAAGTCCAAAGTCAAACGGCTGATCTGCATCGGCAATGTGCAGGTGACGCAGGAGGACTGGCTTGGCACGGGCGAGCGCATGGACTACTACGCCGACGAGCGCAAAGTGGTGCTCAGCGGCAACGCCAAGGCTTCGGAAGGGCAGAACATGGTCTCCAGCGATATAATCACCTATTATTTAGACGAAAAACGCTCCATTTTCGAGCAGGACAAAACCAAGCCGGGCCGGGTCAAGGCCACCATCCAGCAGAACTGATGAGCGTTCTGGAGACCAGCGGTCTGATCAAGGAGTACCGCGCCCGCCGGGTGGTGGATCAGGTTAGCCTTGAAGTGCGGACCGGCTCCATAGTCGGCCTGCTGGGACCGAACGGCGCAGGCAAGACCACCACCTTTTACTGCATCGCGGGCTTCATCCGGCCCAGCGGCGGAGCGGTGCTGTTGGACGGCGAGGAGATCAGCGAGCTGCCCATTCATGAACGGGCGGCCAAAGGCATCACCTATCTGGCGCAGGAGCCGTCGGTCTTCAAAAAGCTGACTGTGGAGGAGAACGTCCGCATCGTGCTGGAGCCGCTCGGCCTCAGCCGCAACGAGATCCGCCAGCGCATTCAGGAGCTGATGGCCGAGCTGAAAATTGAATATTTAGCTCAGAATAAAGGCCACGCCCTGTCCGGCGGCGAGCGGCGGCGGGTGGAGATCATGCGGGCCTTGGCGGTGCGGCCCCGCTTTATTCTCTTGGACGAGCCGTTTGCGGGCGTGGATCCACTTTCGGTGGCAGATTTGCAGCAGATCATCCGCGCCCTCAAGGCCAAGGGCCTCGGCATTCTCATCTCCGACCATAACGTGCGCGAGACCCTGCAAGTCTGCGATTTCGCCTACATCATGAACGAGGGGCAGATCTTAACCAGCGGCGCGGCAGGCGACATCATCCGCAGCGAGCTGGCCAAGAAGATGTACCTTGGCGAAAACTTCCGCCTGTAGCCGCCCGCCGCCATGAGCATCGAACTCCGCCAGCAGATGAAGCTGGCCCAGAAGCTGCTCATGACCCAGCAGCTCCAGCAGGCGATCAAGCTGCTCCAGCTCAACCGGATGGAATTGAGCGGCGCTTTGCAGACCGAGCTGGAGCAGAATCCGATGCTGGAGGAGGTGGCGACGGACGGCTTGGCGGAGATCGGTCAGCTGCTGGCTGAGGAGAGCGGCGGCGACAGCGTTGAAGCGCCGGTGACAGCGCGGGTGGCGGGCGACGATCCGGTCGCGGTCGCCGAGGTGAACTGGGAGGATTACAGCAACAGCTTTGACGCGGATTTCTCCTTCGCTCACGAGACACCGGCAGCGGACGCGCCCTCCCGCTTAGATTTTCTCGCCGCTGTGCCGGGCTTGGCCGCCTTCCTCGCTTGGCAGCTCACCCATCTGCGCTTGAGCGAGCAGGACATGGACATCGCCCGCTTCATCCTCGGCAATTTGGACGGCCACGGTTTTTTTGACGCGAACATCGTCGACATTTGTCAGCAGGTCGGCTGCTCGGAGGAAGAGGCTGAAGCCATGCTCCGCCTTGTCCAGAACCTCGATCCGCCCGGCGTTGCAGCCCGCAGCATCCAAGAATCCCTCCTTTTGCAATTGGAGCGGCAAGGGCTGGAGGACAGTCTAGCGTGGCGGATTGCCGCCGAATTCTTCAGCGATCTGAGCAACCGCAATCTCCTTGAAATTGCCCGCCGCGTCAAAGTCCCGCTGCGGGAGGTGCAGGCTGCTGCTGCCGTCCTCGCCGAGCTGGTGCCGTACCCGGGCAACGAGTACAGCAACGAGCCGACGCAGGAAGTGGTGCCGGATGTTTATGTCTTCAAGATTGAGGACGAATTTGTCGTGCGTCTGAACACCGACGACCTGCCGCAGCTCCAGTTAGCCAGCGAATATCAAGACCTGCTCGCCGGCGGCGAGGCGGCGGCCAAAAATTATCTCAGCGAGCAGAAGCGGAACGCCCACCTGCTGATCAGTGCCTTGGACTACCGGCACAGCACCATCTGCCGGGTGATGGAGAGCATCGTCCAGCAGCAGCGCGATTTTTTCGAGCTGGGGCCGGGGCATCTCCGCCCGCTCATCCTCAGCGACGTGGCCCGCGAGGTGGGGGTGCATGAGTCAACCGTCAGCCGGGCCACGGCCAACAAATACGTCGAAACCCCGCACGGCATCTACGAGCTGAAATATTTTTTCTCGGCCACAGCGGCGGCCTCAGGCAACGGCGACGATCTGACAGCGGAAAATGTCAAGCAGCGGCTTGCCCAGTTGGTGCGGCAGGAGAACCCGGCCAAGCCCCTCAGCGACGGCGCGCTGGCCGAGCTGCTGGAGAAGGAGGGCATCAGGTTGGCCCGCCGCACTGTGGCCAAATACCGCGAGCAGCTGCGGATTCCGACTGTCAAATTTCGCCGCAAGGAATGATTTTTTTGCAATGCTCTGCGGCCGCGCCGGACAGATGGAGAGCTTTCCGGCTTCACATGAAAAAACCACAACAGGAGAGAGATGACAGGGCTGACCGAAGAGGGGATCATTCTTGAGCTGAAGGCGAAAAGCAAGGACGAGCTGCTGCATGAGCTGGCGGCGGCGGCGCAGCGGCTCCGCCCGGACTTGCAGGCCGAAGCGGTGCGGCGGGTGCTGCTGGAGCGGGAGCAGATCGGCTCCACCGGCGTGGGCGGCGGCATCGCCATTCCGCACGGCAGGCTGGCCGAACTCCAGAATCTGCTGATCTGCTTCGGCAGGTCGGCCAAAGGCATCACCTACGAGGCCAAAGACCGCCTGCCAGTGCATCTTGTGGTGATGATTCTCTCGCCGGAAAATATGGCCGGGGAATATCTGCAAACCTTGGGCCGGATCAGCAGGCTGCTCAAAGACGAGAGCGTCCGCGACAAGCTGCTTCAGGCGGCCAGTCCGAAGACCGTGCAGCAGCTCTTCAGCCGGGCCGCCTGAAGATTTCTCCGCGATGAATCAGCAGCATCACTGTGGCGCGCGCCTGGCCCGCGTCAGCAGCCGGACATTCAATTCGGTGAAGGCGATCAGGCCGTGGGGCCGGTAGATCATGATCAGAATCAGCAGCAGAGGGATGATGATCCATTTGAACAGCTCCAGCGGCTTGAGGGCTTCACTGAGAACACTGATGCTCACCGCACCGAGGATGGAGCCGGCTATTGAGTTGAGTCCGCCGAAATAGACCATCGCCAGCATCTCCGCCAGATTTTGAATGCCGAAGCTGCCAGGGTTGATGTAGCGCAGGACATGAGCGAAGAGACCGCCCGCCACGCCTGCCCAGAAGGCTCCGAAAAGAAAGGCGGTCATCTTGACGCTGCGGGTGTTGACGGTCATTGAGCTGGCTGCGGCCTCGTTGTCGCGCACTGCGTTCAGCGCCTTGCCCCGGATGGAGGTTGTGAAGTTATGCACTGTCCAGACGCAGAGGCTGGTCCAGACAAAGATCACCGGCAGGGAGGAATAGTCGGGCTGGCTGCTCAGGCCGCGCGGCCCGCCAAGAAACTCCAAGTTCTCCACCGCGCTTTTGACCATGAACATGAAGGCCAGCGAGATCACGGCGAGATAGTCGCCGCGTGTGCGGAAAGAGGGAATGGCCACTATCAGTGAGCCAAGCGCGGCGGCGGTGCCTCCTGCGACAAGAATCAGCGGAAAAAGCCATGGGCCAAGGGCTGGATCAAGCAGGGCAGGGCCGAAGAGTCTGCTCTCAGTGAAGAGGCGGAGGGTCAGCCAGGAGGATGTGTATGCGCCCAAGGCCATGAAGCCTGGGTGCGAGCAGGAGAACTCGCCCAGCCAGCCGTTGATGATGTTGAGGCTGATTGTCAGAATGACGGCGATCAGGATCAGCTTGACTGTCAGCTCACGGTAGTCGCTGCTGCCGGCCCAGATGTGGAGAATGGCGTAAAAGGCGGCTGAATGCGTCAGGGCGGCGGCCCAGACCGGCAGCCGCTCCAAGGCTGCGGCAAGACGGTTGCAGAGCGGCGCGGCAAGACGGGCGACAAGCAGCGTCGGCAGGATGGAGATCAGCAGATTGTAGCCGAGCAGGCCGGGAAGGAGCTGCGGATTCAGTTCCTTGGCGGCGCTGAACAGCTCAGTTATTCCGAAAAGGACAGGGATGCTCGGCAGGTAGAGCTGATAAGCCGCCTGCGCGCCGAAGTGACGCTCCAGCAAAGCCGCTGCCAGTCCGCCGAAGAGCCAAGCCAGCAGAGGGACGGCGGAGAAGGCGGCGCGTGTTTTACGCAGTGATTGCATGGATTCTTTATACGGTGTTTTTTTGTCTTGAAAGCCCTGATGGGCAAGAGCTGAAGCTGCAAGCATGTTTTCCTGAGGCTGATCCGGTCTGCTCATTGGTCGAAGCAGTTCTCTATGAGCTTCAGCCGCTCTTGGAACAGGATGAAGCATTCCCGCGATTGGTTCATCCTGTCTTGACATCGGTTCAAGCGGCCTGCGGAATCATTCCGGCATCCCGCAGGGGCAATTCATGAATTGCCCCTGCCGAATCACGCCCCGTCAGAGCAGTTTTCTCGTAAAATTGCCCGTCAGAACCTCTGGCGGCTTGGATCCGCGCCGTCCGCCGCTCTGTCCGAGCAATGCGCTGACGAAGTGCGCCTCTTTTTTCACCCCTGCACTGAGGTCCATGAAGAGAAAATCCAGTCCCAAGGCCGCCAGATCCTGCCGCCGGTGCAGCAGCGAGAAGGGCTGGGCCGCTTTAGCCACAGTCAGGCCGTCCTGACGCTCCAGCGTGAACCGTTCCTGCTTGGGGCTGACGAATTCCCCGCCTATGCGGAAATGCTTGCTCTCCAAACGCGAGACGAAGAGCGGCGGGCGGCCATAGACGTAGAGGCCAAGCGAGAGCTTCTGCTCCCTGCCGCTGCGCTGGCGGCAATGACTGAGAGCGGCTGCGAGGTTCGCGGAATCGCTTTCAAGGGAGAGCAGACCGCCGCAAAAGCCCGGCAGAGCCGCTGCTGCGCTCAGGGCAGCGGAATTGAGCAGGTTGAAGGTGTAATGACCGTATAATTCGATGCCTTTGGGCAATGGCTGGAACAGTCCATGCTGGCTGCAATGCCCCAGAGCGTAGCGCGGCCAGCCTGCGGCGCAGAGCCGACGCAGCTGCTCCTGTATCCAGACCAGTTCGGCCTCATGCAGGACCGGTGGCAGCCGCCAGATGATCTGCTGTTGGAAGCGGCGCAGCTCTTTTGGCTGTTTTTCCATCTGCCGAAGGCCTTCCCGGTTCAGCGGCAGGACTATGCGCTGCGCCTGCACCGGCAGCCGCTCCCGCAGCTCAGACGGGCTGGCCAATTGCACCCACCAGACAGGCTCTGGCGCGGCTCCGCGCTGCGGCTGCCGCTTCGATTTGACCGCTGGAGCCGCTGGCTGAGCCTGCCGAACCGCTGGCTGAGCCTGTCGAAGCCCGCTGCTGTTCCATGCCAGCGTCCGCAGCAGCCGCTCAACCTTCTTTTTGTCCGGCAGAACCTCTTTGCCGGCCAGCTCTTTGCTTCTCCGCCTGCCGTTTCGCTCTGCCGTGATGCGCCCGCCCACATCAACACGGAAGAGGTTCCCCTGAAAAGTGCGCCCGAACGGCACGGCGGTGTCGGTGATCAGACTGATCCGTACCTTCTGCCCTGCCTGCGCAGCCTTCTGCGGCTTGCCTTGGACGAGCAGGCCGCGCAGCGTGAAGCTGATCCGCTCGCCGGATGCCTCGTCGTGCAGACGGAGGCGGTCGCCCTCATTGAGCGGCTCCTTGAGGATCAGATTGAGGCTGATTTTGCTCTTGCCGGACGGGCCGCCCTCCTGCTCCCAGCTGATGATCTGGCCTAAAAGCTGGCCGCTGCTGCCCGACTGATCGGGACTGACGGCCTCGCCAGGGCTTGCACTGAGCAGATAACCGCTCGAACGCCTCCGGCCCATGGCTTCATCGAGCAGCTGATGCGCCCAAGTGATGCTGTCACAGCAGATGTCTGCTGGCTTGTCCAAGCAGGCGATGGCCAGACTGTAGGCGGCGGTGACGCAGGCCACGTAATGGGCCGTTTTCAGCCTGCCTTCGATCTTCAGACAGCGCACACCGGCCTGACGCAGGGCTGGAAGGAGGTCGAGGCCGCAAAGATCGTTCATCGAAAAGAGATAGCCGTCCTTGCCACCGCCTGACCAGCTGTAGCGACGGCGGCAAGGCTGCACGCAATGCCCGCGAAGGCTCGATTTGCCGCCATGCAGGCTGGAGAACATGCACAGACCCGAATAGCTGAAGCACATCGCCCCATGCACGAAGACTTCCAGCTCGGCGGAGGTCTGCCGATGCACGGCGGCGATCTCTTCAAGGGTCATTTCTCGCGCCAGAACCACCCGCGAGCAGCCTAATTTGGTTAATTCCGCCGCTGCAACCGAATTGTGCACCGACAAAAGCGTGGAGGCGTGCAGCGGCAGGCTGGGGAAATAGTGCTTGATGAGGTGGAGCAGGCCGATGTCCTGCACAATCAATGCGTCCGGGCGCATCGCTTCGAGGCAGGAGAGCAGTTCCAAGGCGGCGGGCAGCTCGTCCTCCTTCATCAAGCTGTTCATAGCGACGTAGAGCCGCCTGCCCGTGCCGCGCGCCTGCACAATCATGGAGTCGATCTCCGCCAGCGTGAAGTCGCGGCTCAGGGCGCGGGCGTTGAAGCCTGGCGCGCCGACATAGACCGCGTCGGCTCCGGCCTCCAAGGCCGCCTCAAAGGCGGGGAAGCTGCCGGCTGGGGCAAGGAGTTCCATGCTGAATGGCAAGATGCAAAATGAAAGGAGAGGAAAGCCGCCGCCGCTTCAGTACGGCCTTTGGCCCTCAACGTTGCCGGTGGGCGCGTAGCTGCACACCCATATCTGGGCCTTGTCCGGGCAGACGGCAACAGCGCAGCCAACTTCGGTGGTGTCGCGCCAGACAATCTGCGTGTAGTGGCCGCAGACTCCGAAGCAGGCATTGTCCTCGTACAGGTAGTCCTTGCGCTCGCTGGCCCAGCCGTCGATGATCTGCTGCGGTGTTCTTTTCTGCATCTGCCTGCGGCCATTCGACCAAACCAATGCCGTGGCCTTGTAGATGTTCTCGCCGTAGTCGTAGCCGCTGTGGTACATGGCGCAGCCGCTGCTGCTCAGGTGATCGGCCCAGCTTTTGGCGGTTTCCGCCAAGGATTCGGACCAGCTGAGATCCGGCACGCCGACCTCGGCCCGCCAGCGGTTGTGAGCCGCGAGCATTACGGAGGAATCAACCGAGCCTCCTTCGTCAGAAAAGACTGCTTCCAGCTCACCGGCGGAAAACGCAAGCTCCTCCTCCGGTGAGGCGGGGCTGAACGTCTGCGTCCTGCCGCAGGCGGCGAGACAGAAAAAAAAGAAAAAACATGCTGACGGGAAGATTTTCAATGTTCTTTCTGTGAGCATCTTCATCAAAAACAGCAGGAAGAGGAATGCGGTCAAGTCCGCCGCTGATTGCGGCTGCTGCCACTGAGTGCCAGACAAATTGTAGCACCCCTTCCATCTTTGTCCAGCCCTTTCCGTCCTGCGCCTGTCAAAAAAACGCCCGCAGCAGCGCGTAGATGAGAAGCCCCGCACCTGCGGAGCTGTAGAGGCGCAGTCAGGGCAGGCAGCCAAGACCCCGGCGGGCCAGCAGCTTGGGGAGCAAAACAAAGACTGTCAGCCCGCCGCCGACAGCCGCCAACATCAGAATCAGCTCGCGCATATTTTCCTCCCCAAACTGCTGTTTGCCAGTTGCGACCGGATGCCAGCATACAAAGCCTTGATGCCCCTGTCAACAGGCAGTTTGTCAGGCTCGCCGCTTGACATTTCTTTTTACTAATGATAACCATTATTATATAGAACTTCTTATTGAACTCTACTGAGGTGCGCCATGCTGACTCTTGCGGAAATACGACAGAACAGAACCTTGGCCAACAGCATAGACTGGGCGATGACTCCTGAGAAGGCTGTTGAGATGTATTTGGAATGGGGAACAAGCTGGAGTCGCGGCAACGATTTCGTGTCCAGCGCCAGTGATGAAAGCTACTATTTCGTCATCTACGACTGGGAGAAAGAGCCGCCCTGCGTCACGCTCCTGCACCGCACCGTCGCAGGCGCTGAAGAGCTGGCGAAGATCGAAGTGCCGAAAGACCTTTTTGAGGCATCCTGCAAAGAGGGCGGCATCAAGCCTGGCGGGACGGTGCAGAGTTTGAACCGCGCGCTTCAGGACTGGCTGAACGCCCGCATTGACGGGCCACCGGTTGAGTGGTTCGGCAAGGAGCACTGAGCAGCGCGACAAACAGGCCGGATGGAACCATCCGGCCACCATTCCTTCTCTCAGAATCGTAGGGGGCAGCCTTTAGACCTCTTGCATAAGTCGTAACTTTTTGATAAAAAACATCTATGAGAAACGAAAACGTATGCGTCCTCAGCGACGCGGATTTCAAGAGAGCAGTTGGCGTTCAGCGTGATATTTTCGATATCATGCTGGAAGAAATAA
>NZ_JBLWEM020000023.1:0-45554 GCF_048287365.2 Candidatus Electronema sp. JC
ACCCGCATGAGCCGCTGGAGCAAAAATGGTGTGCTTGACCGAATTTTCGCACGATTGCAGCAGGAGCAGATGCTGCATGTCAGCACGGATGCCCTTTCTATCGACAGCACGGTCATCAAAGTTCACCCTGACGGAACTGGGGCATTAAAAAACACGGCTCTCAATCTGTCGGCAAATCCTGCGGCGGATGGACAACAAAATTGCATTTAGTTGCCGCATCTGATGAATGTGCCGTAGTTTTTTCGCTTTCTCCCGGCCAGGCCGGAGATGCTCCAGAAGGCCGCAAGCTGTTGACGGAGCTGGGGGAGGCTTCAGAACCATGCGCGATGATCATGGACAGAGCATATGAAGGCGATGAAACGAGAAAATTGGTCTCAGAACTGGGCTTTTCGCCTGTTGTGCCCCCAAAAAGCAACCGGACAGAACCTTGGGAGTATGACAAAGAACTGTATAAAAAACGGAATGAAGTAGAGCGGTTGTTCAGGAGATTGAAGGGATTCCGCCGCATCTTCACCCGATTTGACAAACTGGATGTCATGTTCATCGGATTTGTCGTTTTTGCCCTGATCGTGATTGCAATCAAATAGTGTTAACAGGCTCTATCAAGTTTTTTCGCTGCGGCCTGACAGGGACAGACTGACTGACTTGCAAAAAGCTCCCGCTGTAGCCCGTCCGTCAAGTCTATCCGCTTGCGGCCCGGTCAGCCGCACCCCCGGACATTCCCGGAGCAGCTCCTGCTGATCCGTTTTGAACCGCTCCCAGAAAGGAAAGGAGCGGCACTGCGCTGGCCTGCATTCATAGATCAGGCAGCGGCGGGCGGCGCGGTCAAAGAAGCAGCAGAAATGCTCGCCGCTGATCACCCGCTCTTGCAGGGAAATTTTGCCCTGCGTCCGCCGCGCATACTGTTTGGCGAAGAGGCCCGCATTCATTCCTCGCATGGCGGCCATCGCCTCCAGCTCCTCCCGGCTCACCCAGACATAGCCGCCCGCGCCCCGGCAGCAGCGGCCGCCGCAGGCGGCGCAGACCGCGTTGTCAAATTCGTAAGGAAACGCCGCATCGCTTGTCATCATTTCTCCTTGCGCAAAAAAACGCTGGCATACTCATCCTTCAACAGGCAGTCAGGAACTGCGCGCTCTTCGACTCCGCTCAGAGTGCTTGTTCGTGCAAGCGCCCTGAGCGGAGCCGAAGGGCATTTTTATATCACCGCCTGCTGATCAGCAGCCCTCTACCGCTTGGCTGCGGTGCTTGACCTTCTTCTGCTCCATCGCCCGGTCTTCGGCCTTCATCGGCTTGCTGACGCTTTTGCTGTAGGAGTCAATGGCGGACAGCTCGCTTTGCACCGTGGGGCTGGCAGCCGGAGCGGCGGCCTCGATCTTCTTCCGCGCCTCGCTGAGAATGGCGGCGGCGCGGGCCTGCTCGCCCTTGTCAACGGCCAGGGCCGCCTGCTGCCGGGCGTGATTGGCCTCAAACACAGCGGCCCGCTCCAGCACCTCCTTGTTCTGGCGGGCGGCGGCGGCAGCCGCATCCTCAGTGCTGATGATGCTGAGGCGGCCAGAGAGCGGCGCCGCCGCCGGGCCGCCCGGCTCCTTGTAGCTGACGCTGACCTGCGCCGCATTGTCCAGCCGGACCGCGCCCCGCAGCTTGGGCCGCACTCGGATCTGCATCCGCCGCCGCTCGCCTGCGGCCAAGTCGCCGAAGCGCACCGTGACCTGATTGCCATTGACCTCAAAGCTGTTGGCGAAGACCTGTTCAATGACCAAGCCGCTGCCCAGATTGATGTTGACCTTGATGTCGGCGGCGGCCAGCTGCTCCACGGATTTGAACTCCTTGGCGAGAATGGAGTTCATGCTCTCCGGGTGGTCGATGAAGTAGTACATCCCCCGCCCGCTCTCGGCCAAAGCCGCGAGCAAGTCCTCGTTGAAGTCAAGCCCCACGCCGAAACTGCTCAGGGAAACGCCTGCCTCGGCCTGCGCCAAGGTCAGCTGCGCCAGCTCCTCGTTCGAGGTGATGCCGATGTTGGCCAGGCCGTCCGAAAGCAGCAGCACCCGGCTGATGACTGACGGGCGGGCGTGATTCCGCACTTGATGAAAGCCTTCCAGCAGCCCTTCGCCAAGGTTGGTGCCGCCTGCCGCCTCAAGCGACTTGATCAGCCACTGCATCTGCTGGCCCTGCTCGACCGGCTGCGACGGATACAGCACTCTGGCCTTGGTGCTGTAGGCGATCAAGGCGAAGCGGTCTTCCGGGCGCAGGCGGCTGATCATCGCCAAGGCCGCCTCCTTGACATAGTCGAGCTTGCCCTGCTCCTCCATCGAGCCGGAGGTGTCAATGACCAAGGCCAGATTGAGCGGCACGCGGGGCCGCTGGCTGGCCGCGTCCGGAGCCGTGACCAGCACTTCGAGATAGCGGGCCTCCTCCTGCCCAGCGTAGATATGGTCGTTGTCAAAGGCGACCTGAAGCTGGAGCGGCGCAGCCTGACCCTGACCGGCTCCTGCCCAGAGCAGGGCGAGACAGCAGGCGAGCAGCGCGGCGGCGGATTTGACTGGGGCGCGGGGAATGCGGCGGGTGTTCATGACAGCCTCCTGAAAAAAGTGGGGAAAAGAACGTGCTGCGGCGCAGCCTTCCGCAGATTTAGCGCGGCAGGCGGAAATTGCAAGCGGAAAGATGCGCCGCCAGCTGGCCGGCCCCTCAGACCTTTTCCTTGCGGAACGCCGCGTTTTCTGTTATCTTAGCGGGATTTCGCCCGAATCAAGAAGAGGTGAGCAGGGCTGAACCCGGTCCGCCGCATGTTGACCGGCTGCAAGAATAATTCCAACTATCAGGAAGGCGGAACCATTGAAGACTAAAATACTCGTTGCCAACCGGGGTGAGATCGCCATCCGCATCATCCGGGCCATTCAGGAGCTGAACTGCGAGGCTGTGGCTGTCTATGAAACACCTGACCGGGATTCCAGCCACATCCGCACTGCTGACGAGGCGGTCTGGATCGGGCACGGCCCGCGCTGCGACTATCTGAACATTGACAAGGTCATCGCCGCCGCGCAGAAGAGCGGGGCTGCGGCCATTCATCCCGGCTACGGCTTTCTGGCTGAGAACGCCGACTTTGCCCGCGCCTGCGAGAAGGCGGGCATCATCTTTATTGGCCCGCCGTCAGATGTGATTGACAATCTTGGCAACAAGGTCACGGCCCGCAGGATCATGGCCGAGGCAGGCATCCCGATGGTGCCGGGCACGCAAAATCTGAAGGCCGGGAACGAGGGCTTGCAGGAGGCGGTCGAGTTCGGCAGGAAATACGGCTACCCGATCATGCTCAAAGCCACAGCAGGCGGCGGCGGGCGCGGCATCCGCAAGATCGAGCAGGAGAAAGACCTCAAGGATCACTACGCCATGGCCCGCGCCGAGGCCAATGCCGCCTTTGGCGACGACTCGGTCTATCTTGAGAAAGCCGTGGTCAGGCCCAAGCATATCGAGGTGCAGATCATCGCCGACAAGAAGGGCAGCACCATCCACCTCGGCACCCGCGACT
This sequence comes from Candidatus Electronema sp. JC, assembly GCF_048287365.2. Taxonomy (NCBI): domain Bacteria; kingdom Pseudomonadati; phylum Thermodesulfobacteriota; class Desulfobulbia; order Desulfobulbales; family Desulfobulbaceae; genus Candidatus Electronema; species Candidatus Electronema sp. JC. Next base: position 3,524 of record NZ_JBLWEM020000023.1, read on the forward strand.
GCTCCATCCAGCGGCGCAACCAGAAGTTAGTCGAGATCGCCCCGGCCTTTCAGCTCACGCCGGAGCAGCAGGAGGCGATCAGCCAGACAGCGGTGAAGGCCGCCAAGGCCGCAGGCTACTTCAACGCGGGCACGGTCGAGTTCCTCTATGACAGCGACGGCAAGTTCTACTTCATGGAGATCAACACCCGCCTGCAAGTCGAGCACACGGTCTCGGAGATGATCACCGGCATAGACATCGTCCGCACCCAAATCAAGCTGGCCTTGGGCAAAGACCTCTCCATCCGGCAGGAGGACGTGCAGCTGCGCGGCCATGCCGTGGAGATGCGCATCAACGCCGAGGATCCGAAGAACAACTTCATGCCGGAAGGCGGCAAGACCGTGCATGTCTACCGCTCGCCGGGCGGCTACGGCATCCGCCTCGACGGCTTCTGCTATCAGGGCTTCACCATCCCGCAGGTCTATGACTCGCTTTTGGTCAAGATGACCGTGTTCGGCTGGTCGTGGAACGAGACAGTTGACCGCCTGCGCCGCAGTCTGAACAACTTTGTCATCAGCGGCCCGAAGACCACCATCCCCTTCTATCTCAACCTGATCAACGATCCGGATTTTCAGGCGGGCAAGTTCGACACCTCCTTCTTGGAGACCCACGAATATCTCTTCGACTACGAGGAAGACAGCAGCGAGGTCAACAAGCTGGCCAAGCTGATCGCCGAGATCCACTGCAAGGGCGGCAACGCCTATGCAGCCTGAGGCGGCGCCGGAACAGGCTTGAATTGCAAAGCATTCAGCTGCATCTGAGAGACGCAGTGCCTGATCTGAGCCAGATTGAGCCTGAGGCAGGACGGACAGAGCTTCATCTGCAACAGATCGAACTTGATTTGCTCCAGATGCGACTCAACCCGCTGCGGATCACGTCGCATCTGCTCCGCAGCAAGCCGTAGGAACAGCGGATTGAGGCTGATTCAACACAGATTGGGCTTGATTTACCGCAGATCACATCTGCGCAGGAGCTGACAGGGCCGCCGGAGAGGCAGATTCAGGGCGCAAAGGCCGAAATGCGGGTCAGGGACGAACGAATTCAACACCACCACGGACACAGGTCATGACACGAATCACGCAAGACATGGACATTGCCTCGATGCTGGCCGCGCTGCGCCAGGCCGACGGCTATTACATCACGAACACGGCGCGGGACATGTCCCAGTCGGACTACAAGAACCGCATCCTGCTCCACACTGACCTGCTGGCCGCGCCAGCGCGGGAGGCGGCAGGCTACTTCTCGCTGGAGATCACGGGCGGGGCTTCAGTGCATGTGGACATCCTCCGCAAGCAGGTTGATCCCTTCCTCAAGCTGGAGCTGCTGCGGCAGGCCATGCCGAACACGATGTTCCAGACCCTCTGCCGGGGCTTGAACCTCTTCGGCTACCGGCCCTATCCGGCCAACGTCATCCGCTTCACCGTGCGCGAGTTTGCCAAGTACGTGGATGTCTGGCGCACCTTCGACTTCCTCAACCACGTGCCGAACATGCAGGCGGTCTTTGAGGAAGTTGCCAAGGCGGGCAAGCTGAACGAGCCGTGCATCTGCTTCTCTACCGGGCCGGAGCACACGAACGCTTATTACGTGGCCAAGGTGAAGGAGATTCTTGCTGTCACCGGCGAGGACATCACCCTCTGTATCAAGAACCACGGCGGCCTCGGCACACCCCGCCGCATTGGCGAGCTGGTCAACGCGATCAAACAGGCCTACCCTGACCTGATCATCCACTACCATGGCCACAACACCGACGGCAACGACGTGGGCCGCATCACCGAGGCGGTGCTGAACGGGGCAAAGATCGTGGATGCGGCCGACCACGCCTTTACTGGCTACTACGGCCCGCCCGCAGTGCTGACCGTCATTCAAACTCTGAAAGATCACGGTAAGACAGCAGTTGGCATTGATGAAGCAGCGGTGATTGCCACGTCCGATGCCATCCGCGACCAGCGTCCGCACTATGCGCAGTTCGAGTCGCAGATCAAGGGCTTCCAGCCGACCGTCCAGATCCACAAGCTGCCCGGCGGAGCTATGGGTTCCAGCTTGGAGCAGGCAGCTAAGGGCGGCTTCTTAGACAAGATGCCCGACATCCTCCACAAGGAGCTGCCCAAGGTGCAGGAGGAGCTGGGAAACTTCTGGAGTGTGACCCCTGGCTCGCAGATACTGTGGACGACTGCGGTCTCCAACGTTCAGCATGGCCGCTATGAGTCGCCCTCTGGCGACCTGAAGAACCTGCTGCTGGGCAAGTACGGCCCCTTCCCCTTCTATCAGCCTGCCGACTGGATCTACGAGAAGGTCTTTGGCGAGGACTGGCGCAAGACGCTGGCCGAGCAGGGCGGAGCAGAGGCCATTTCCGACATGGATATAGAGCAGGAGCGCAAGACCCTGATTGACCGCTTGGGCTATGAGCCGACTGAGCAGCAGCTGGTTATCTACCTCCAGCATCCGAACGACGCGGTCAACTTCTACAAATTCGAGGCCGAGTTCGGCAAGGCGTATGTGCTGCCGCCGTCCATCTTCCTGCGGCAGGGAGGCTTCCCGCTCGGCGAGACCCTGATGTTCAAGGATCACTTCGGTAAGGAGCATCTGATTGAGGTCGGGCCAGCGCAGAAGACTCAGGACGGCAGCACCAATGTCTATCTCAACGTGGACCACCACGAGCGGGTCTATGTCTTCGAGCCGGAGAAGCATGCGGGCGCGGCCCCGGCAGCGGCCAAGCTGTCGAAAGAGGAGATTGCCGAGCTGGCTCAGGCGGGCGACTTCCGCGCTCCCTTTGCCGCCAACGTCAGCGCGGTGAGCGTCAAGGCCGGGCAGGAGGTGGCAGCCGGAGATCAGCTATTGGTGCTGGAGGCGATGAAGATGCAGACTCCGGTAGTTGCGGAGGAGGCGGGCGTGGTGGCTGCAGTGAGCGTCAAGGTGGGGCAAAGCCTTCAGCCGGGGGACAAGCTGGTGAAGGTGGACATCAAAGACTGAGCGCAGTCCAAGTTTTATTCACAGAGGGGCAAGGCTTCAGCTTTGCCCCTTTTTTTGCGCAGAGGCTAAATCCCTGCCGCAGCCTTCAGCTCCTCGGCCTTGTCCGTGCGCTCCCAGGTGAAATCAGGCAGCTCGCGGCCAAAGTGACCATAGGCGGCGGTCTGGCGGTAAATGGGGCGGAGCAGGTTCAGGTGCTGGATGATGGCCTTGGGCCGCAGGTCGAATATCTCGCTCACCAGCTGAGTCAGCCGCTCTTCGGAAACCTTGCCGGTGCCGAAGGTGTTGACGTTGATGGACACGGGCCGCGCAATGCCGATGGCGTAGGCCACCTGCACTTCCACGGTCGAGGCCAAGCCAGCGGCGACAATGTTCTTGGCCACGTAGCGGCCCATGTAGGAAGACGATCTGTCCACCTTGGACGGATCCTTGCCTGAAAACGCGCCGCCGCCGTGCGAGCCGCGCCCGCCGTAGGAATCCACAATGATCTTGCGGCCCGTCACGCCGCAGTCGCCGACCGGCCCGCCAATGACGAAGCGGCCTGTGGGGTTGATGAAATACTTGGTGTTCGCGTCAAGCATCGCCGCCGGGAGGATGGGTTTGATGATCTCCTCCATGATGCCTTCTTTGAGGTCGGCGTAGGAGATGTCCGGGCTGTGCTGGCTCGACAGCACCACGGCCTCGATGCGCTGGGCCTTGTTGTCCACGTACTCCACCGTGACCTGGCTCTTCGCGTCGGGCCGGAGCCACGGCAGCACGCCGTTCTTGCGCACCTCGGCCTGGCGCTTGACCAGCCGGTGGGCGTAGGTGATCGGCATGGGCATGAGGACTTCCGTCTCGTCGCAGGCGTAGCCGAACATCAGGCCCTGGTCTCCGGCACCCTGCTCCAGGTCAAGACCGCTGCCCTCGTTCACGCCTTGGGCGATGTCAGGCGACTGCTTGTCTATGCTGGTCATGACAGCGCAGGACTGCCAGTCAAAGCCCATCTCCGAGGAGTTGTAGCCGATCGCCTTGATCGTCTGGCGGACGATCTCCGGCATGTCGACCCAGGCCGAAGTGGTTATTTCGCCTGCGATCATCGCCAAGCCGGTGGTGACAAGGCTTTCGCAGCCGACGCGGGCGTATTTGTCCTGCGCGAGAATCGCGTCAAGGATTGCGTCGGAGATTTGATCGGCCACCTTGTCAGGATGGCCTTCAGACACAGATTCGGAAGTGAACAGATGACGCGACATGGGATTGCTCCGTGAGGTTAAAGGGTGGTGTTCTGAAGAATTTTGTCTGCCCGTCCGCTTCCTGTCCATCCGGCGCGGCGCGCCTGGGCGACAAAATCCAGCGCGATCTCCCACTTGTTCAGCGGACTGACAAGATACAGCCCGTCAATGAAGGGGGCGACGCGTTCAATCAATGCGGCGGTGTGCTCCAGCGCGGCCTTGCGCTGATCAGCGGTCTGCTCGTAGCGCGCCAGCAATGTCCGCAGCTCCTGCGGCACGCTGATGCCCGGCACCTCGTTGTGGAGGAACTCCGCATTGCGTGCCGAGATCAATGGAAAGATACCCGGAAAGACCAGAATGTCAAGATGGCGCACCTGCTCGGCCATCCGCTCCACTGCTTCGGCTGAGAAGAGCGGCTGAGTCATGGCGAAACGCGCTCCAAGCTCAACTTTCTTCTCCAAACGGCGCAGCTGGACCTCTGGATCCTCTGGGCGGAAGCTGAAGGCGCAGCCGATGGAGAATTCCGTCTGTTTCCGCAGCGGCTGACCGGCCATGCTGACCCCTCGGTTCAGTCCTTCGAGCATGGCGATCAGTCCGTAGGAGCGCAGATCGAATACCCCGCTCACTCCGGGCTGATCCGTGCCCGCTGCCGAGTCCCCAGAGATGGCCAGAACCGCTTCGATGCCGAGCAGATGCGCGTCCATCATCCGCGACTGGAGTCCGAGGGCGTTCAGATCCCGTCCGGTCTGATGCAGAATGGTCTGGATGCCCGTTCTTTGCCGTATCAGGGCCGCCAGACTCAAGTTCCCGGCCCGCAGAACGGCCAGCGGATTCTCTCCCAGCGATATCGCGTCCGCTCCAGCCGCTGCCAGAGCCGCCGCGCCGCGCAGGACAGGCTCCGCATCCAAGTGCGCGGGCGGATCCAGCTCGACGATGATAGGCAGACGGCCTAGCCGGAGCGATTGAAGGAATCCGCCGGGCTTAAACGCGGCTGGCGCGGGCGCAGGAGCCTCATTTCTGACCGCTTCGACCGCTGCGCGAACCCGCACAGGCTTGATGCGGAGCGCGGAACGGAATTCGCGGATGTGCGCAGGCGTTGTGCCGCAGCATCCGCCGATAAGATGGACACCGCTGCGCAGCATTTCCTTGGCCCGCAAGGCCATGTAAGCGGGCTGGGCCGGGTAAATCATGCGCCCGTCCAGCTGCTCCGGCAGGCCCGCGTTCGGAAAAGCGGCGAGCGGCGTGCCCTCGGCGGCCAAGGACGACATCCGCGACACGGCCTGCGCTGTCGCGTCAACGCCGCGCCCGCAGTTGGAGCCGACCAAGGCCGCGCCGGCATCGCGCATCCGCCTGCCGCAGAGCAGCGCGTCCTCGCCGAGGGCGGTCATCCCCTTGGCCGGGAAGACCATCTGGCTGACCACAGGCAGCTGCGGCGCGGCGGAGCGGGCCGCCTCAATCGCCAGGAGGATTTCCTCCAGGCTGGAGAAGGTCTCCAGCATCAGCAGGTCGGCGCCGCCCTCAGCCAGGCCGAGGATCTGCTCGCAGAAGGCGGCCCTGATCTCGTCCGGCCCGGCCTCCGCGTCATGCAGGGGGAACATCAGCCCGGTCGGGCCGACCGAGCCTGCGACATAGACGCTCTGCCCTGCGGCTTTGACGGCGATCTCCGCGCCGAGGCGGCTGATCTCCTGCGCTCTGCCGCCCGCGCCTGCGCCGCGCAGCTTGAAGCGGTTGGCGCCGAAGGTGTTGCTCTCAATTAACTGGCTGCCCGCCCGGATGTACTCCTCGTGGGCCGCCAGCACAAGGTCCGGGGCCTGCTCGTTGAGGAGGTCGAGGTTGCGGCCCCGCTCCACCCCCTGCTCGAAGAGGTAGGACCCCAGCGCGCCGTCGCCGAGCACCACATAATCATGGACGTATGCAAGAAAATCAGGCTTCATAGTCTTTGGGCAGTCGCTGGAGCGGATGGAGCCTGCGGCAAAAAAACAGGGGCGGACAGTCCGCCCCTGTTTTGTCCGGCGCGGAGCCGCTCATGGCTCCTTCCGCTCCGGTGTTTTGAAGCCGCTGCCGAGGGTGAGCTGAAGCACCTCGTCCATGTGGCTGACTGGGTAGAAGATGAGCTTTCTGCGCATCTCTTCCGGGATTTCCACCAAGTCCTTCTCGTTGTCTTTAGGGATGATGACTTTGGTGATCCCGGCCCGCAGCGCGGCCAAGGCTTTCTCCTTCAGGCCGCCGATGGGCAGCACTCTGCCGCGCAGGGTCACTTCGCCGGTCATGGCGATGCCCTTGCTCACCTTTTTCTCAGTGATGGCCGAGCAGAGGGCCACGGTCATGGTGATGCCTGCGGACGGCCCGTCCTTGGGAATGGCTCCGGCAGGGACGTGAATATGGATGTCCCGCGACTCAAAATAGCCCTTCTCCACGCCCAGCTCGCTGCTGCGGCTGCGGCAGTAGGTCAGGGCCGCTTGAGCCGATTCCTTCATCACCTCGCCCAGCTTGCCGGTGAGCATCAAGCCGCCTTTGCCCGGCACAATGGAGGTTTCGATGTGCAGGAGCGCGCCGCCCACGGAAGTCCATGCCAGGCCGACTGCCAAGCCCGGCTGGGCGAGCGTGTCCATCTCCGCGTCAGGCAGATACTTCGGCGGGCCGAGGTACTTCTCAACCGTGTTCTTGGAGATCGAGTAAGGCCCCTTGCCGCCCTCAGCAATCTTGCGGGCCAGCTTGCGGCAGATGCGCCCCAGCTCGCGCTCCAGATTGCGCACCCCGGCTTCCTCAGTGTAGCTGCTGATGATCATGTCAATGATGCTGTCGTCCATCTTGACCTGACTCAGCTTGATGCCGTTCTCCTTGGCCTGCCGGGGCAGGAGGTAGGTGCGGGCGATGACCCGCTTCTCCTCCTGCGTGTAGCCGGCAATCTCTATCACCTCCATCCGGTCCATCAGCGGGCCGGGAATGGTGTCGGTGCGGTTGGCCGTGGTGATGAACATGACCTTGGACAAATCAAAGGGCATGTTCATGTAATGATCGGAGAAGGTGTTGTTCTGCTCCGGGTCCAGCACTTCGAGCAGGGCCGAGGAGGGATCGCCCCGGTAGTCGGAGCCGATCTTGTCGATCTCGTCCATCATGAAGACCGGATTGCAGGTGCCTGCGCTCTTCAGTCCTTGCAGGATGCGGCCCGGCATCGCGCCGATATATGTTCTGCGGTGGCCGCGAATCTCGGCCTCGTCGCGCATTCCGCCGAGCGAGAGCCGGTAGAACTTGCGGCCCATCGCCCGCGCCACAGCCTTGCCCAGCGAGGTCTTGCCCACGCCCGGCGGGCCGACAAAGCAGAGGATCGGCCCTTTAGTCTCGGTGTTCAGCTTGCGCACGGCAAGGAATTCAAGGATGCGCTCCTTGACCTTCTCCAAGCCGAAATGATCTTCGTCCAGCACTTTGGCGGCCTTGACCAAGTCGAGCAGATCGGTGGAAGACTTCTTCCACGGCAGATCAATGATCCACTCAATGTAGGTGCGGATAATGTTGGCTTCGGAAGCGTCCGGGTGCATCATCTCCAAGCGTTTCAGCTCCTTCAACGCCTCTTTGCGGGCGTGTTTGGGCAGCTTCTTCTTGGAGATCTTCTTTTGCAACTCCTCGATGTCTTCGGTGTACGAATCGTCGTCGCCCAGCTCTTTTTTCAGAGCCTGCATCTGCTCGCGCAGGTAGTACTCCCGCTGCGACTTCGACATCTCCTCCCGCGCGTCGGACTGAATCTTGGCCTGCACCGCCGCCACTTCCAGCTCTTTGTTGAGCAGATTGGCCACTAAGCGCAGCCGCTCCAGCGGATCAACGGTCTCCAGAATCTTCTGCGACTCACCCACCTTGAGGCGGAGGTTGGAACCGACCAAATCAGCCAGCCTGCCTGGCTCCTCAATGCTGTTGACGACCCCCATCAGATCAGCGGAGAGGATGCCGCGCAGGGACATGATCTTCTCCGTCTGCTCGCGCACCAAACGCATCAGCGCCTCGATCTCCACGGTGATCTCGGCGCTTGGCTCATCCTCCTCGACCAAAGCAATGCCGACGCGGAAATGCGGCTCCTTCTGCTTGTAGTCGGTGATCTTGGCCTTGGCTAAAGCCTGCACCAGCACCTTCAGCCGACCGTCGGGCAGTTTGAGGCTGCGCATGATCTGCACCACCATGCCCACCTCGTAGAGGTCGTCCGGCTCTGGCTTGTCGCTGGAGACCTCTTTCTGAGTGACAAGCATCAGCATCTTGCTGCCGCTCATGGCCTCGTTGACAGCGGAGACGGAATTGGGCCGTCCGACAAAGAGCGGCAGGATCATGTAGTTGAAGACCACCACATCCCGCACCGCCATCATCGGCAGCTCTTCGGGAATGTCCGCGTCCTGAACGCTGTCCGCAAAATCGTCCATGCTGCTGGACAGTGAATCGTCGCTCTGCAATTCTTTTCCTCCTGAGATCAGGAATTTGTCAGCCCTGCCCGCAGACCTGCGGCGGTTCGCTGCATCAATGGTTGAAAGAACTTAAACATAACCTTATAGTAAGTCAAGCCGGGACAGCGTCCGGCGGCAAAAAAACATTGAACCGAGGCTTCCCATGCTTGCTCCTGCGTCCTTTTTTGATCTGAGCAGTTTTGACCACCGCGCCCTGTTTGACGGCTGCGTCCATGTCTGGGATGCGCTGAAGCGGCTGAAATCCTATCTGAACGGGCTGGACTACGCGCCGCTTGCCCATCCTCGCTTTCAGGACGGCGTGCCGCTGCCCTGCCATCTGATTCTGCATGATGGAAAATTTGAGGAGGCAGACGGCTGCGTCATCACATGGGGCGATGCGCTGAAAGGTCAGCTCAAGGTGCTGCGCGATGGTCAGGAGCTGGCCGGGGCTTCGGTGATCATGGCCGGGGCGGTGCTGATGGGCAGCCGCATTCTGCTCGGCAAAGGCGTGCTGATCGAGTCCGGCGCGTTGATCAAGGAGCCTGCGGTTTTCGGCGACTGCACAGAAGTGCGGCAGGGAGCCTACGTGCGCGGCTGGTGCCTGACTGGCAGCCGCTGCGTGGTCGGTCATGCCACTGAAGTCAAGCATTCCATCTTTCTCAACGACGCGAAGGCCGGGCATTTCGCCTATATAGGCGACTCCATCCTCGGCGGAGCGGCCAATCTCGGCGCAGGCACCAAATTCGCCAACCTCCGCTTTTTGCCCGGCAATGTCCAAGTTAAAACACCGGACGGCCCGCTTGACAGCGGCCTGCGCAAATTCGGGGCCATACTCGGCGACCGGGTGCAGACCGGCTGCAATTCCGTGACCAACCCCGGCACACTGATCGGACCGGACAGCCTGCTCCTGCCCAACACCACCGCGCCGTCGGGATATCATCCGCCGAAGTCTGTGCTGCGGTGACGAATCTTGCAAATGTCTGAAAAGGCATCATTACTCCGTCCTTGCTTGGGCCTGCCGCTCATTGCCGGATTGCTTTGAACTGCGGGCGATTGAGGCTTGAAACCTGATTTGCGCCCATGCTGTATTTTTTTCTTGACATGATTCATTTTTCATGAATATAAAGTATACTTTTGCACGTTTGCAACATGACGCATTACGTGTCTGCGGCAGACGGGCGACCTTGGCATGATGCCGTGGTTGATTTGATACAATCCGCATTTATTTTTTCTGGGAGAAAAAAATATGAAGTTAGCAATCGTTGGCGTTGCCGCTGCATGTCTGCTCGTTTCTGGCTCCGCCTTTGCAAGCGAGGAATTGGCTAAGGCAAACAACTGCATGGGCTGCCACCAGATGGAGCAGAAAGGCATGGGGCCGAGCTTGAAGGAGATCGCCGCCAAATACAAAGGCGACGCTGAGGGCGCAAAGACGATTGAGACCTCAATCATGCAGGGCAGCAAAGACAAATGGGGCACAATGCCGATGGCAGCGCAGGCAAACGTGAAAGAGGCTGATGCCAAGGCGTTGGCTGCATGGATTCTGTCCTTGGCCGCTGACGCGAAATAATCTGTTTGGCTGACGATTCACCGGCCTGCGCAGTGTCGGTGAACAAAGGGCAGGTTGCAAAACCTGCCCTTTTGTTTTTCCCTGGTCTTACGCCACCCTCGACCCTGCCGCAATATCCGCCGCCACGCTGGACAGCACCAGCCGCTCGTTGCCGTCTGCGTCCTTCTCTTTGGCAGCCAATACCATGCCTTGCGAAGCAATGCCCATCAGCTTGGCAGGCTTCAGGTTCGCCACAATAATAACCTTGCGCCCGATCAGCTCTTCCGGGCTGTAATGCTTGGCAATACCAGCCACCAGCGTGCGCTCCTCCGGTGCCTTCACCGTCAGCTTGAGCAGCTTCTCCGCCTTGGCGATTTTCTCCGCCGCGACAATCTCCGCCACCCGCAGCTCAACCTTGCCGAAATAGTCAAAGCTGATCAGACCGTCCTCTTCCTGCGCCGCTGGCTCTGCTTTTTTTTCCGCCTTGGCCTGCGGCTTGGGCTTCTCCGGCGCGGCAGGCACAGCGGCCTTTTTCTCCATCCGGGGAAAGATTGCCTCGCCGACATGCAGCGTGGTGCCGGGCTGAATTCCTCCCCAGCGGCCCGCTTCAGGCAATACCGCTTTATCCAATTCCTCGCTCAAGCCCAGCGCGGCAGCCATCTTAGCTGCCGCAGTCGGCATGACCGGACGCAGCACCAGTGCGAGAATCCGCAGGCTTTCGGCAAGGAAATAGAGCACCGTCCGCAGCCGCCCGGCCTGCGCCGCATCTTTGGCCAACTCCCACGGCGCGTTGGTGACGATGAAACGGTTCAGCATTCCAATCACTTCCCAGATTGCCTGCAAAGCGCGGTGGAACTCAAAGCCGTTCATGCAGGCGGCGTAATCGGCCAACATCTTCTCGATGGCGGAGATCAGCACCCGGTCTTCTTCGGTGACAGCGGCTTCATCCGGCTGCGGCACCTTCGTCTCCGCATACTTGGCGAGCATGGTCAAAGCGCGGGAGAAGAGATTGCCGATATCGTTGGCTAAATCGGAGTTGCGGCGTTCAAAGATCGCCTCTTTAGAAAACGAGGCATCGCGGCCAAAGCTCATCTCACGCAGAAGAAAATAGCGCACGGTGTCGCTGCCGTATTCTTCAACCAAATCGCCGGGGCGGATGACATTGCCGATGGATTTCGACATCTTGGTTTCATCCACATTCCAATAACCATGCACGTGCAGCTTCTGATACGGCGGCATCCCGGCAGCCTGAATCATGGTCGGCCAATAAATGGCATGCGGCTTGAGAATGTCCTTGGCAACAATGTGTTCCGCCACTGACCAATATTTGGTGAAATCTTTTCCGTCAGGATAGCCAATGCCGGTCAGATAATTGATGAGCGCATCAAACCAGACGTAGGTGACGAAATTCTTGTCGAACGGCAGCGGAATGCCCCAAGTCAGGCGCGAGCAAGGCCGGGAGATGCACAAATCCTCCAACGGCTCGCTGAGGAAAGAGAGCACCTCGTTGCGGTAGCGTTCAGGAGTGATGTAGTCAGGATTGGCTTTGATATGATTGATCAGCCAGTCCTGATATTTTGACATGCGGAAAAAATAATTCTGCTCGCTGACCTCATCCGGGACAGTGAGATGATCAGGACATTTGCCGTCCAACAGTTCTTTCTCGGTCAGGAATCGCTCGCAGCCCTTGCAGTAATGCCCGGAATATGAGGAAAAATAAATGTCGCCTTGCTCATAAACCTTTTGCAGAATGTCTTGCACCACCTTGATATGCTCAGGATACGTGGTGCGGATGAAATGATCCGGCGCGATGTCTAACAGCGGCCAAGTGTCGCGGAAGGCGGCGGAAATCCGGTCGGCATACTCACGCGGGCCAATGCCCTCTTTCTCCGCTGCTTGGACAATCTTCTCGCCGTGCTCATCCGTGCCGGTCTGAAAGCGCACGTCATCGCCGCATAGCCGCCGGAAACGGCTGTAGGTGTCAGCAATGATGGTTGTATAAGCGTGGCCGATGTGCGGCGTGGAATTGACGTAATAAATCGGGGTGGTGATGTAGGTGGTCATGATTGGAAAATTATAAATGCGCAGGCCGCTTCGCCCGCTGAAGGTTCATAGCTGGATGCAGCTCCAGCGGGTTCACTCGCTCGCAGCCGCAAATATTGCAGCGATTTTGCGCTGATAGAATATCTTTGATGATTACTGGATCAGCTTTGTTCAGCGCGGCCAGCTTGTTAAGAATTCCTTCTATTTCTGCAGACGACTCTCGGAGCAGAGCAATAATATCTTCTCCAAACTCTTTCTTCACTGATTCAGAATCAGTGATCACGACAAATTTGCTTTGCAGGCTTCGCACCAAATGATTCATTCCGAAAATAGTCTGCCGGTAAACAACGCTCTTTTCTTTTTCCTTTTTTCGCAAAGAGTGCAATGAATAATCGACAACGAGACTGATCCCTATGACAAAAGATATCGGCAAAGCGACATCAACAAAACATGTCTCATGATTATGACAGACAAAAAGCAGCCATGTCAAGTCAAGGTTAAACAGTAACTCCAACACGGATGCGACAAACAAGACTGTCAAAACGACAGTGCTTATTTTGAACTTCATTTCAATCCTTTCTGCGCTTTGATGAAAATTCCTTCTTCCCGACAACCTTGCTTTTTTTTTGCGCCTGCATTCCCTGCCGTTCCGCATTCTCCGCCTCGCGCCACTGCGCCTCAGTCAGCGTCACCTCCGCGCCATCCTCGGAAACGGCCTGCACTGTGGCCTGCATCGGCAGCACCCGCGTGACTTTATACATCTTGTCGGCATGATAAAGCTGCTGCCCCAGCCGGGGCATCTCCCGCTTGATAGCCCGGTAGCTTTCAAATTCGTAGGTCAGACAGCAAAGCAGACGGTTGCAGACCCCGGAAATTTTGGCCGGATTGAGCGGCAGGTCCTGCGCCTTAGCCATTTTGATAGACACTGACTCAAAATTGCGGAGAAAGGCGGCGCAGCACAGCTCGCGCCCGCAGGCCCCGATGCCGCCGGTCATCTGGGTTTCGTGGCGGACACCGATCTGCCGCATCTCGACGCGGGTGCGGAACTCATGCACCAGATCTTTGACCAACTCACGGAAATCCACCCGGTTTTCAGCAGTGAAATAAAAAATCACCTTGGAGCCATTGGCGTGGCACTCGGCCTGCACCAAGTGCATGGGCAGATGCAAGGCCCTGATCCGCTCTTTGCAGAAAGCGGCGGCTGCCCGCTCGCGGGCGGGCAGCTGAACGAGGCGGTCCTGCTCCTCGGCATTGGCGCGGCGGGTGATCTCCCAGGCATGATCAGCGGATTTGTCAGGCAGGGGCGCAGGCGCACGGCAGGCGAGCGTCACCGGCTCCAGCCGCTCCTCTGTCCTGATCAGCACGATCTCGCCGGGGGACAAATCAGCCAGCAGGCTGCGGGCGAGATGATCCTGCCCCAGCGGGCGGCGGCGGACGCGGTAGAAATGAATTTCTCCGCCTTGGCTGACGGTTGTCTCAGCTATTGAAGGCGCGTTGTCCTGCCCTGCAAATTTCATCATTTGTTATCAATATTGACAATATCAGATCAACAGCTTGGCATTCAGGCAAATGCAAAATATCTGAAATTGTTCTGTTGAAGTTGTTTTCAAATGCTTCAGGAGCTGTCAAAGCCCGCCGCCGCCTTTTGCTCCGCCGCAGAACAGCTCCAGCAGCAGCGCTTCGCAAACCAAGGTCCGGCTGCAATTTCTCGCCAGATCGCTGCGGGCCGATGCCGCCGCCTCCACCATAGCAGAAAGCTGCTGCAAATTCCAGCGTTCTCTTGCCCCGGCCAGCGGATGGCCCGCTTCCAGCTCCTTCCCGCAGAGGCGGGAGGCCATCACTTCCTTCCAAGACAGTGAAAGAAGATCAAGAAAGAGATTCAGATCGTCCTTCAGCTCCGCCAGCCGACCGGCCAGAGCAAGAGCCTGTTCGACCGCCGCCGCCTCGCTGGCGGCGGCGGCCAGCAGGGCATCCAAGCATTCCTTATGCAGCCTGAGAGCATCGCTGCTGTGCAGAGCTGCGGCGCGGCCCGGACAGCCGCCGGTCAGCTTGGCCATCAATCGAGCGTCTTCTGGAGAAAACTGCGGCTGCGTCTGTCGGATGACCTGTCCGGCCTCCGCCTCAGTCAGCGGGGCAAAGGGAATGACCTGGCAGCGGGAGACGATGGTTTCCAGCATCGGCTCTGCGTCCGAGGCGATGAGCAGGATGATGTTGTCCGGCGGCGGCTCCTCCAGCAGCTTGAGCAGGCTGTTGCCTGCTTCGCGGCCCATGCTCTGCGCGTCCTCAATGATCACCGCCCGCATTCCCTGCTCAAAGGGCGGAAAAGTCAGGGCCTTTTTCAGCTCGCGGATTTGATTGATTTTGATCCCCGCGCCTTCCGGCTGGAGCAGGAGAAAATCAGGATGGCTGCCTGCGGCGAATTTCCGGCAGCCGGAGCAAAAGCCGCAGGGCGGGCCGCCGCCTTTTTGTTCACAAAGCAGCGTGGCGGCCAAGGCGCGGGCGGTTGTGCTTTTGCCCGCGCCTTCCGGCCCGGTGAAGAGATAGCCGTGCGCCAGCCGCCTGCCGTTCAGGGCGCGGCGGAGCAGGCTCAGGGCTTTGCGCTGACCGATGATTTGGGAAAAGGGCATAAATGACAGCAATAGGAAAAAGCAGTCGGCCAGACAGCAGGCCGACTGTCTTTGCAAGTCTCTTGCAAGCTGGGCGTGAGGAAAGAAAAACCGGAGGAATGAGCAAGCTGACGGAAAATTGCGATCAAACTGACAGACGATTTCTCCCAGCCAGCCCCTCGGCGATCTCCTGCTGCAAGCTGCGGATCAGGGCGACGGGGTCTTTGCTGTCGCGGATTGGCCTGCCGATGACCACGTAATCCGCGCCGCTGAGGATGGCGTTTTTAGCTGTGGCGATGCGCTTCTGATCGTCGCTGCCGTCGTCTATATTCGCTCCGGGCCGGATGCCCGGTGTGACGATGAGGAAATTCTCATCCAGCTCGCCGCGCAGCGGCCCGGCCTCCAGCGCAGAGGCCACCACGCCGTCGCAGCCCAGCTCCAGCGCCCGGCGCGAGCGCAGCAGCACCAAATCGGCGATGCTGCCGCTCATGCCCATCGCCCGCATGTCCTCCTCGCCGAAGCTGGTCAGCACCGTGACTGCGAGGATTTTGAGGTCGCCCTTGGCTGCCGCCGCCGCCCGCAGAATCGGGTCGTTGCCATGCACGGTGGCGAAGGTCACGCCCCGGCCGCAGAGCTGGCCGACCGCCAGCTTGACCGTCTCTGGGATGTCGAAGAATTTCAGGTCAACCATCACCTTGCAGCCGCGCTCGACCAGCGCGTCGATGGTCTTGAACCAGCCTGCCATGAAGAGCTGAAGGCCGACCTTGAAAAAGCGGATTTCGCCGTCCAGCCGCTCGATCAGGCGCATGGCCTCCTCGTGGGTGGGCACGTCAAGGGCAAAGATGATCCGCTCGTTGAGCGGGATGTTTTTGGGCATGATGCGTACTTAGTGGGCAAGAGATTGCTGCTGCCGTTGCCGCAGCGCAGTGTGCAGGATCAGTCCTGCGGCGATCATCGCGGCGCAGAGCAGCTGGCCCATGCTCATGCCGAAGAGCAGCAGGCCGAGCTGCGGATCCGGCTCGCGGAAGAATTCGATCAGCCAGCGGAAGGTTCCGTACAAAATAAGAAACAAGGCCAGCAGGGAACCGTGCGGCCACAGTCTGCCGGGCTGATTCTGCCACGGCTTGGCCCGCAGCGGCCAGAGGATGCAGAAGAGAACCAGTCCTTCCAGCAGGGCCTCGTAGAGCTGGGAAGGATGCCGGGGCAGCTCGCCGCCGCCGGGGAAAATCATCCCCCACGGCGCGTCGGTGACGCGGCCATACAACTCGCCGTTCATGAAGTTGCCGATCCGGCCTAAGCCAAGGCCGACAGGGGCCGTGACCACATACAAGTCCGCAGACTGCCAGAAATTCAGCTTGGCGGAGCGGCAGAAAAGCAGCCCGGCCAGCACAACCCCGATCACCCCGCCGTGGAAGGACATGCCGCCCTGCCATGTGGCGAGGATTTCCGCCGGATGCTCAAGGTAATAGGGCAAGTTGTAAAACAGGACGTAGCCGCCGCGCCCGCCGAGGATCACCCCGGCGATCAGGGCCAGATTGAGGTTGTCTATCTGGTCCAGCATCCGCTGCCAGCCGAACTGCCGCGCCTGCTGTCTGACTAAAAGATATGAGGCGGCGAAACCGAGAACATACATCAGGCCGTACCAGCGCACCGCGAAAGGACCGACGGCGAATATTACAGGATCAATGTCAGGATAAGCAAGCATGACGAGGTGAATGCGTTTTTTCTGATTGCTGCGGAACAAGCGGCGGCGGGGCTATTTGATCACTTCCCAGCTGCTGATGATAGTGATGATGTCCCGCTTCTCCTGCTCGCTGAGATAGTTGGGGTCGCCGCTGTTTTCCGCCATCTTGCTCACTGTCTGCGCCCATTCGTCCGTGCTTTTCTCAGCCTGCTCGACGACGTGCAGGCTGTGGCAGCGCTGGCATTTCGCCTTGAGCAGCGGATGCTCCAGCCGGGCTGAGGGCGGCTCGGCAGCAGGCCCGCTGCGCCGCTCGTCCGGCGGCAGGCTGAGAAAGTCGATGATCTGCTGCTTCTCCGGCTCAGAAAGATACTCTGGATCGCCGGTCATTTCAACCATGCTGTTGACCGTTTCCGTCCATTCCTCCCGGCTTTTCTCCGGGCGCAGCACCCGCTCCAAGGCGTGGCAGCCTGCGCTGCATTTGCGGGCGATCAGTTTTCTGACCCCGATAAACACATCCTCCGGCTTGTCATCCGGCTGGCTGATTATGCGTCCCTGACGGCGGCGGCTGAGAAAGCTGATGATGATCTCTTTCTCCTCGTCATTCATATAGCCGGGGTCGCCGACAATTTTGATCATGCGATCAACAATCTCGCGCCAGAGCTGCGCGTTCTTCTCGGTAATGAAAATTTTATCCAAAGCGTGGCAGATCACACATTTGGCGGAAATCAGCTGCCGCGCCCGCTTGTCAAATTTTTGCTCCTCCAGCTTGTTGAGATATTCGGCGATGTGCTTGACCTCGGAGCTGGAGATGTTGGGCGCGTCAAAACTGGCCATCCTGCTGACTATCGGCGACCAGTCGGTGATGCTGGCGGTGTAGATCCGCTCCAGGCTGTGGCACTTGCTGCATTTTTTGCTCATGATCGCCTGGCCCGGCTCTATGCCTATATTCTGCTCCGCGTCCGGGCCCAACATGCCGGATTTCAGCCTGTCGCCGTGCTGGGCGTAGTATTTCGCCGCCATGCCGGTCAGTCCGAAGGACAGGCCGAAAATGGCGGTGCCGAGCAGGAGCAGCTTGGTGCTGATCCGGGCCTGCTGCCGGGCGATCACCACCTTGATCATGACCAGCGGCACCAGCAGCAGGGCGAGGATCATGACCGGCGCGGGCATGTTCTCCTGAAGGCTGCCGGCCTGAAAGACCATGCAGGCCAGCAGCACTGCGAAGAGCACCAGAAAAAGATAGCCGAGAATGCGCTGGAAAAAAGGGCAGCCGCTTCTGCCGCCCTGCTCCTGCGGACTGCTGCTCATCTCCAGCATGATCAGCACAGTGACTCCGGCGATGACAACCAGCAGCACCGCCAGCATGAACGAAAATTGTTGATACATGAAGTTCTGTCCCTGATGTGCGCAACACTGAGGGGCGGCTGCCGGAACTGCCGCTGCCAGGCTCCTCCTTCCCGGCAGCCGCGCGCGGCGCATTCAGATTTTTCCGGCTCCGTCCCGCATCAGGAGGAGTTCTGATTGCAGTCTATCGCTTTTCCTGCCGCAATTCAATCTCCCCGGCGGTTTTTTCCTGCCGTCCGCCGCTGCGCGGCCCGGCTGATGATCTCCCGCACCGCCGCGTCTTCCGGCAGCGAGGACTCCAGCGGGATGAGGCGGGCGTTGAAGCGGCAGAGATTTTCATCCTCCGCCTGCGGCGCCGCCCATCTGCCCGCCTCAGTCCATGTGATCCGCAGCAGGCCCAAAGTTTTTCCCTGCGCGCCGGTCTGGGCGAAAAGCGCGCCGCCGGACAGCGCGGGATGCGATGCGGCGGCTCCCGGCCCGGAGGTCAGCACGATGTGCAGGCCGGGATGGGCGGCGGCTATTTCCTTGTTCACCGCCGCTGGATAGCTGGAGAGCAGGATGACCACCGCCGCTTTGCCGCGAGCCTGCCGCAGGATCTCAGGCAGCACATCCTGCCACGGCAGCACCACATAGTCCGCCTTGTCCGGGGCCGCCGCCAACGTCTCTGGCCCGCCGGTGAGACCCAGCACCGCCACCGGCAGTCCAGCTGTTTCAGTCATAAGCCACGAAGGAAAAACCGGCTGCCTGCTTGCCGCCTCGACCAGATTCATCGACAGCCAGGCCAGCTGCCGCTCCTGCTGAAGCTGCTTCAGAAACGCCACGCCGCCGGCCAGGTCGTGCGCGGCAATGCCGAGGGCGCGGCAGCGCATGGCCTCCATGGCCTCGGCGATGCCTGCGGCGGCGTTTTTTCCGGACTCCTCCTGGCCGGCGGACAGTCTGCTCTGCTTGTTGAACAGCAGGCCGCCGCTGTCAAGATGCAGCCAAGGAAGCTGCTCCTGCCCGGCGATCCGGGTCATCTGCGCTGATTTTCTGGACAGACCGCCCAGCTGCCGGGATTTTCAGCCGCAGGGTTCAGTTTCGCCATGCACGTTGTTGCTGTAAAAAAGGAGAAATTCGGCGGCCATGACCGGCGCGGCGGTCAGCAGGAGAAGCGGCAGCAGGGCCGCACGGAGCAATGTCAGCATGACCTTCATCTTGTGTCGGGTTGCGTGTCCGTCTGCCGGACGCAGGACGGAAATTTCAGTCATTATCCTTTTTTTTCTGATGCAGGACAAGGAATTGCTGGCTGGCCGGACAGAAAAGCCGCCGCTGGCGGCGGGCGGCCATGTTTTTTATGATTCCTGCTTGACAAAAGGAACAGAAAAGAGCATAATTCTCTTCCTTGGAATTGAAGGCGATGTAGCTCAGCCGGTTAGAGCATACGGCTCATATCCGTAGTGTCCGGGGTTCAAGTCCCTGCATCGCCACCAAAAAATATCCGGCATTGTCCGGTCAGGCAATATGAAAGCCCTGAATCCAAAATGGATTCAGGGCTTTTTCGTTTTTGGCCGGAGCAACAGGCGGTTGGAGCTCAACCTCCTGCCGCGCATGACCAAGGAAATTTGCTGGAAGAATGCTTCAAAACGGGTTTACAGGTTAATATCGGCTGCTCCATAAAATTCTTGTGTTTTCATGCGCTTAATTTCACAGCCCGCAGATGGCGGGGAATTGCATATTAGTTGTTGCTTTTTCAGATGAAATCTGTATTCTTAAGCCACTCTCTCGCATGGAGCAAAAAATGATTGAGGAGCAAAGCATTCAGTGAGTTTAAAAAGAATCATTCAGATTATTATTTATCTGAAAAACTCAGTTCTTACAGAGATACATTGCCATGACTCAAAAAAAATCCTTCATAAAAATTTATCTCATCGCATTTTCTCTGTTTCTTTGCGCCCCGTCAGTCAGCGAGGCAGTGTCTTTGGGCGTTTCGACGGCAACGGCGCATCCCGGCAACAGCATCATTGTGCAGATAACCGTTGATCAGCCTGCGGAAATTGCTGCGGCACTCCTTGCCTTGACCTACAACACCGATTACTTGCAGTTGACCTCGGTCGCATCTCCATTTTTTGGCACCTTTTCCGAGCAATGGCAGTCTCTGAGTCCTGTTCCTGATCCGCTGCCGCCGAGCGAAATCGTGGTTGATGGAGTCACCTACACCAGCCCGGTTGTGTATAAGGTCTCTGAAAACAAGGCAGTTCTCAGCGGGATACGGGTTCAGGCCGGGCAGAGCGAAACGACCTTGTTTCAGCTCAGTTTCACTGTTGCAGGCAATGCGCCTGATGGCACCTATCCCATAGCCATTGAAGCCGTGGCCATGAACAATGAGAGCTGCGGTTATCCGGCGAGCGGGGAAACGCTTCCTCTGCTCAATGGTGCGGCAGACGCTGAGAACCCATTTCCTCCTTTGCCGGTTTCCTTGACTGAAGGCGCGGTTGTTGTTCATACTTTTTCGGACAGTGATCAGGACGGCATTGACGATGTTTGGGAAGAGCAAATGTTCGGTGATCTGGACACGGCCAATGCGTTCAGTGATTATGATCATGACGGCTATACGGACTTGCAGGAATATTTCAACAGTATTGCCGGGAAAGTTGATCCAGAAGGCAATCCCTACAATCCGAAAGAAAAAAATGCGCCCGGCGGCACTGGATACAGAGCGCACATGCCTTGGATTCATCTTCTTTTAAATTGACAGGGTTCTGCTGTCGGAAGAACTGGAGAGAGATTATGTTGTCTGCACAAAAGAAACAAACAGGCAGGAAGGTGAATAGGGTTGCAATTGCTGCAATGTTTTTGGCCGGTGTTCTGCTTCTGAATGTTTTTCCTGATGAGGCATCTGCTTCTCAAGCTGATGAGCTTGAAAAAGCCATGAAGATTATGCGGATGCTGACAGGGAATGAAGGAACTTGCACGGATTTGGATGCGGACGGTAATGGCAAGGTTGCGGCAGGAGATGCTATGCTTGCCTTGCAGAAGGCGGCTAATCTAACTCAAGAGAATTGGAAAATTATAGGTGATATTCCTGAGTTCTACTTTTCATCAGAACCTATTATTGATGAAAATACAGCATTTACAATGAATGTTGATCCATTTGATCGACTTATGCTGACGGCTGTGACGACCAATGGATGGACTGTGGAGTACTTTGCAGTCAAGGATGCAATGGGTGCTCCAGTTGTCCTTACGGGATTTCATGCCCAAAAGGATGAGACCAGCGAGTATTTTGAGATGGAATTCGACGGCGATGGACATCTAATCTCTATTGGGCAACAGGATGATAAAAAAGTAATTTTAAATTGGGAGAACTACACAATTCACGGTGAAAAGGAATGGACAGTTATTGGTGAATTGCCTGATGTCAGTTCGATCCAGCCTCCGGTAGTCGATGATCAATCCGAAGTGGTGACTAATACTGATCCTTCTGATCCGTTATGGCTTACAGTAACGACAACTAACGGCTGGGTGGTTAAATATTTTGCGGAGAAAGATATCTACGGTGCTGCCAAAGCTCTTGTATTTATTTCTGCTGAAGAAATTATAGGTAATCACATTATTAAAACGCTAATGGATGATTACGGGTATCCTACAAAATTCAGTGTAAATGAAGGAACAATTATCGCCTTGGATTGGATTTTGCATGAAGTTCATATTGAAGAGGGATTTCTTCAAGCTCCAATTGAGGCAATTCGCTCATCTTTAAGTAATATAGATTAATGTGCTTTGGGATTTATCTTGGCTAATGCTGGGTGCAGCGCCTCTGGTCTTTTATCAAAAACACCAATTGAAGAAGTAGGTGCGCTTGCAGTTGATCATCTTTGTGGAGTTGCAATTAACTCTATTGGGGCTGGTCTTTGTCCTTCTGCTTCTCCCGAGTTACTTGAATGTAATATAAAAAATTCTTTGATTGGTCATGCAGGCGGGATAGCCGTTGGTCTTGTGGGGTTGGCTGCCACCGGAGTAGGTATCCTACCAGCTGTGGCAATAGGTGCCGGATATTCTTTGATTACAGGTTTTGGTGCATATATAACTTGTGACATTAAGTACGGCAGTAGCTCCGGCGACCCACACATCTACACACTTGACAGGCTGCACTACGACTTCCAAGCGGTGGGAGAGTTTGTCTATTTGCAATCAACGCAAGACCCGACGGAGATGACCATCCAAATTCGTCAGGGACCTTGGCGAAACTCAAAACATATTGCCACCAACAAAGCCGTTGCCATGAGCGTTGGCGGAGATGTGGTCGAAATCAATGTTGCAAAGACTCCTTGTTTGTCTATCAACAATGCTCCAAAAACTATGGCGGACAAAGAGATTGTCCAACTCAAAAACGGCTGTAAAATCTATGCACAGAACCAGAATCGATATTGGGTCATCTGGAAGGACAACAGCATGGCGTTGGTTAATACTCACAACAGTCATCTTGATATTTTCGTTTCCCTGCCAGACAACCGCAAAGGGCTGGTCAAAGGTTTGCTCGGCAACAGCGACGGCGACAGAAGCAATGACCTGCAAACCAGAGACGGCAGCAAAACGTTTAACGTATTTTATAAGCTGGCAAAAGATGAACTGTACAATCAGTTTGGCAACAGCTGGCGCATCACCAAAGACGAGTCTTTATTCACGTATGCTGAGGGAGAGGACACCTCAACCTATACTGACCTCAATTTTCCTTATGAGCTTATCAAAGCATCGGACCTCTCGGATGATGTGCGCACCAATGCCGAAAAAATCTGCCGTGATGCAGGAATTACTGATTCCATCCTGCTTGAGGACTGCATTCTTGATGTCGGCATGACTGGTGACCCCACCTTTGCCGACAATATGAAAGACCTTACGCCTCCTGAGCAATCTATCACCGTGACAGATGACTGGCTGCTGTACGAGGATGCGCAGAAGGCCGAAGGAGATAAGATTATACGCATCACCCCTGATGCAACGTGGAAGACTGGCATGGCCCTGCGTGAAGGCGCGCTCAACGTGGATGGTGATTTTGAAAAAACGTTCACCATCTATATGGGAGACAACAACAATGGGGCCGACGGCATGGTCTTTATCATGCTTCCTGAATTGACTCCGGCAGGTACGTCCCTGAACGGAGGAGAAGGATTGGGTTTCAGCAGCGCATGTGGTGACAAACCTTGTTTAGGTGTCGAAATAGATACCTTTAGCAATTCATCCGATCCGTCGGCAGATCATATTGCTCTCATCAAGAATGGCTCTGTCAAACATAACAGCACAGATAATGGAGGACTTCCCTTAGTGCCTCTTACCTTCAACATTGAAGACAATGCAACGCATACCATGACTGTAAGCTGGAACAAAGAGGCGCAAGTTTTCTCTGTGACTCTGGACGGCAGCACAGTTTTTGCGCATGAAGGTCTTGACCTCAAGACGCTTCTCGGAACTTCCACGGCAAGCTATGGCTTTGTCGGCGCAACAGGCAGCGCAACCAGCGAGCAGTATTTTTCTCCGGTTATTTTTTATACAAATAACTTGCTGGAGAATTCTGGATTTGAATCAGGATTAGATAATTGGATAACAGATAACGCAATTAGGACTAATACTGATGACCCGCCACCTCATAGCGGCATCAATTATTTGGGAGGTATCACGGCTGCAACTACCCATAGTTACCAGATCGTTGACCTTGCAGCCAAGGGATTTAGCATCCAAGATATTGATTCTGGAAAATTGACTGCAAGGTTTGGTGGCTGGCAGTCCGGCTATGGAACCCAAGAGGATAGAGGGAAAATTGAGATTACCTTCAGCAACGGGAGTTCAGATATAGGCTCTTCTGATTTAGGCTGGTTTTATTCAAATAATACGTGGACGTTAAAAGAAAATACCGTGGCAGTGCCGTCAGGAACTCGTTTTGTCACCTATCATTTTTACTCTGAGCGAACTCAAGGATGGAATAACGACGGTTATCTTGATGATGCTTTCCTTATTGTTCAATAGATTTGCCTGTAATAAGGTTCCAAGGTGACTTGTCTGCGTTTTATAGTTTCTTGAACAGTAGGGGGTGCTCGCACTATTTTTATTCGGCCATGAACGTGAACTAAATGATTAAGATGATTGACAGCAAATCAAGCCAGTTGGCATGGAAACAGGCGTGAGCAGGGCAGGGGGCTTAACCCTTCCGCCGCCGCTTTCCGCAACCGAAGCGACCTGCTGCAAGCAGCTGGCTGCTGACCTGCAACTGCCGCTCGTCATTGCCAAAATCCTCTTCCGGCGTGGTCTTGTTTCCGCTGAAGCCGCCCGCCGCTTCCTCCAGCCGCAGCTTGCTGACCTGCCTGCGCCAAGCGCGATGAAAGGGCTGGACAAGGCGGCGGATCTGCTCGCCGAAGCTGTGGTGCGTCGGCGGCAGATCGTCATTCACGGCGACTATGACGTGGACGGCATCACCGCCACGGTGCTGCTGGCTGACTTCCTGCGCAAAACCGGCCTAGAGCCTATTTATCATCTCCCCAACCGCCTGACTGACGAGTACGGCCTGACCATGAAGTCTGTGGCCGCGCTGGCCGCGCTGGTGCTCATGCCTGCGCTACTGATCACCGTGGATTGTGGCATCTCCACGCCGAAGGAAGTGCGATATGCCCAGAGCTTAGGCTTCACTGTCATCATCACTGACCACCATGAGCCGCCTGCTGCCGCAGCGGATTTTCCCTTGGCCGACGCAGTGGTGAATCCGAGGCAGGCGGGCTGCGCCTTTGCCGACGGCGAGCTGGCCGGTGTGGGCGTGGCCTTCTTCCTCCTCGTTGCCCTGCGGAGAAAGTTAGTCGAAAAGGGCTGGTGGACGCAGGACAAGATGCCGAATCTGCGCGATTCACTCGACCTCGCCGCCTTGGGCACCATTGCTGACGTGATGCCGCTGACCGGGGTGAACCGCGTGCTTGTCCGTGCCGGGCTGGAGGTCATCAGCGGACGTGGCAGGCCGGGCATCGCCGCGCTCTGCGAGCGGGCCGGACTACGGGAAGATAGTGTTTCTGCGGAGAATGTGGCCTATCAGCTGGGGCCGCGCATCAACGCCGCTGGACGGCTGGGTAATCCGCAGCTGGCCGCAGATCTGCTGCTGACACAGGACATGGGCGCGGCAGCAGTGCTGGCGGAGGAGCTGGAGGCGGCGAACATCCTTCGCCGCGAGCTGGAAGCCGAGGTGCTGGAAGCCGCGCTTCAGCAGGCAGAACAGCAGGTTGCAGCAGGGCAGGGGAGTCTTGTCCTGCAAGGCCCGGACTGGCACCCCGGCGTGATCGGCATCATCGCCTCCCGGATGATAGATCGTTTTCACCTGCCGTCCTTGGTCTTCACTGGCGACAGCGGTCAGGAAGGAATGCTCAAGGGATCAGGCAGATCCGTGCCGGGCTTGAACCTGCATCAGGTGCTGGAGCAATGCAGGGCGTGGATCGTTCATTTCGGCGGCCACGCGATGGCCGCTGGCCTGACTGTGCGGAACGAGGACTTTGCCCAGTTCCGCACCGCCTTTGCTGAGGCTGTCCGCGCCTTGGGCGGCGGGCTGCCCAAGGCAGGCATCTCGATTGACGCAGTGTTAGACGAGCAGACGGACTTCCGCGAACTGGCCAGCAGTCTGCGGCTGCTGGAGCCGTTCGGCCAAGGCAACCCGGAGCCGGTTTTTCTCCTGCGCAACATCCGCCTGCGCGAGGTCAACACGCTGCGCGAGCATCTGCGCTTCGCCGTGCCGCTCAACGGCGGCATGGTCAAGGGCATCGGCTTTTTCATGGCCGCTCATTTTGAGGCGGCGGCAGAAGGGGCGGTGGATTTGGCCTTCAGGCTGAAGGAGAGCAGCTACCGGGGCGTGAGCCGAGTGGAAGTCCATGCGGCGGCTATTCTCAGCGGCAAAAACTTATCATAATATATATTATGCGACATTAAGCGTGCCACGAAAAATTCCTTGACCTCCTCACATGCCGCACAGTATCGTTAACTCAGCTTAGTTGTCCGATAAATCTGAACAAGCCTTGTCTGCCGCGATGATGTTTGCCAACCGAAAGCTGCTGCGGTTTTCTGTTGTAATCCTGCTGCATATCGCTGCTGTCACAGCACTGTTCAAGCTGGTGTATCCTGAGGTGGAGATAAGTTCTCTCACCACGGTGATTGCAGGAATTGGTCTCTGCTTGGCGTTTGCAACAGATTTTATTTATTCAAAGATCACAGGCCGAAAAAAGAAACAAGACGGAGAGACAAATGAAAACGATTAAATTGATTATATTGCTGTTTGCGGCACTGCTGGCGCAGGATTTGTCCGCCACTCCTGTCCCGCAAATCATTGAGGAAGAGCCGGATTTTGGCGGATGGCATGTGGCCTACAGCAATGAAGTGACGGAGGAGCAAGCTGCGCAAGGTTATTTGAATTCTCAGCTTTCTCTGTTCAGTGGAGATGCTGAAATCATTGAATCGTGGGCAGACTTCATGCTCCGCCAAGCTGTCGCTTTAATGGTGCATAAAGCCGGGCCGGAGCTGGCTGATCAATTCACTCCAGATGAGCAGCAGCACGCTGGCAGGTTCGGCGTTGCCACAATAAAAAAACTGCTCAGAAGCAAACAGTCTGGATATGAGCAGAAAGATTTTTCTTCTCTCGTATTTAAAGCTGGAGTGACTAAACGCGGCGGCAAGTTTATCCCCTATTTTGCCTTGCGTCTGCGTCCAGCTTCTGCTCCTGTCGAGGAGCAAATTGAGGTTTACCGTCGTCGCAATGAGCAGCAGGCTAAACCTGAGGCAGATATTGTTATTGAGGAGTTATCAGCGTATATTCCTAAAGCATTTGCTCAAAAGTCACCAGCTCTCCCTGCCGCTCATGTCTGGGAATATCTCTCCAGCTTTGGTGCGGAGCCTGAAGACTATGCAACGTACTCCTACGTTTTGACAGGGAGAAATGGCGGCAGCAAATACATTGATCTGGTGAATTATATTCAAGAATCAACGGCATCGGCCAATGAAATGGCGGAATCCATACCGCCGGAGGAATTGAATATCTTCCTGATTCCGTCTGTTGGCACTGACGACACCTCGCATAAGCCGGATTACGAATCATCCAGAAAACTTCTTGCTGTGTTAAGCGCAAGGACAAAACTCAATTTTGACCGGCCTGGGCCATACATCATAACTACATATCAGCCAATCAGCAAGATCAAAAAAGGCGCAGACGTTGACATGCTTTATGTTGATATGACGAATATCAATCAAGGCGCGGCCAAAGAACTTGTCAGGATGTACAAAAAAACTGTTCTGAAGAAAAAGCTGAACGGGATGGACAAGCTGTATTCTTTGCGTCTGGCATTTCTAAATCTTGCATTCATGACCGAGGAAAGCATTGGCTTCGCAAAAACGGCATCCGCTTCCTTGGATCCCATTTTTTCCGGCGGCGGCAACTGACCGCCTCGAAATTTTTTTTTCAATACCGCAGGAGGTTTTTCATGAATGCAATGTGTCCAGTATCTTTTGAAAAAATTGACGAGAATGTCGTGCGGGCCAACGCCGCGCAGGCTGTCGTCCTGCTGCTGCTTTTTCTCTTCAGCCCATGGAAGTGGCTCATTTTAATCGTGGCGGCGGATTTCTGCATTCGCGGCTTCTGGCAGCCGAAATACAGCCTTTTTGTCGCAATCAGCAAAAAAATTGTCGCCTTGGCAAAACTCAAGCCGGTCTTGGTTGATGCCGCGCCCAAAATTTTCGCCGCCCGGATAGGCTTCTTTTTCTCCGTCCTCCTCATCGCCGCCTGGCTTCTGCATCAGAATGCCGCCGCTTGGGTCATCGGCCTGATGTTCGCCGCCTGCGCCTTGCTGGAAGCCGCCTTCCGTTTCTGCGTGGCCTGCAAGATGTACCCGTTCATCTGCAAAATGACTTGAAACCCGCCGAAGCAGGGCCGCCCTGCCCTGCTTCTCCCCCTCCCCTGCCCTTCCCTGTGGACTTTTCCGCCGGATTGCGTTTTAATACACCGCCAGTTCTTCCCCACACATCAACCTTCATCCGCAATACGTTGCTATGAATCACGATATTTATCAAGAGCCTTTGGTCAGCCGCTACACCAGCCGGGAAATGCAGGAGCTTTTCTCAGAACGCTTCAAGTTCACCACGTGGCGCAAATGTTGGGTGGCCTTGGCCGAGGCGCAGCACGAGCTGGGCTTGGAACTCGTCAGCCGGGAGATGGTGGATGAGCTGAAAAGCCATGCCGAGGACGTTGATTTTGCGGCGGCGGCAAAGAAGGAAAAGGAAATCCGCCACGATGTCATGGCGCATGTCCATGTCTACGGCCAGCAGTGTCCGAAAGCCGAGGCCATCATTCATCTCGGCGCGACCTCGCAGTTTGTTGTCTGCAACACCGACCTGATCATCCAGAAAAAAGCCTTGCGGCTAATCAAGAAGGCTTTGGTCAACGTCATCGCCAATCTGGCCGAGTTCTGCCGCACGCACAAGGACATGGCCACGCTGGGCTTCACCCATTACCAGCCCGCCCAGCCGACCACAGTCGGCAAGCGCAACACCCTGTATATCCAAGATTTGCTCATGGACTTGGACTACATCGAGGCTTTGGAGCGGCAGCTCAAGGCGCGTGGCGCGAAAGGCACAGTCGGCACGCAGGCCACCTTCATTGAGCTGTTCCACGGCGACCACGCCAAGGTGCGCGAACTCGACCGGCGCGTGGCGGAGAAGCTCGGTTTTGATCAGGTTTTTCCAGTCACCGGACAGACTTACCCGCGCAAATTGGATATGAAAACCGCCGAAACGCTGGCAGGCATTGGCGCGTCCGCGCACAAATTTGCCGTGGATCTGCGCCTGCTCTCCAACCTGAAAGTGCAGGAAGAGCCGTTTGAGCAGAAGCAGGTCGGCAGCTCGGCGATGGCTTATAAGCGCAACCCGATGCGCTCCGAGCGCATGACCGGACTGGCCCGCAAGCTGATGGGGCTGCCCGCCGACTTCGCCGCCACTGCCGCCAACCAGTGGTTTGAGCGGACGCTGGACGATTCAGCCATCCGCCGCATGGACATGGCCCAAGCCTTCCTGCTTACGGACGCAATCCTGAGGCTTTACGTCAACATCACCAACGGCATGGTGGTCTATCCCAAGCAAATTGAAAAGCATCTGCGGGCCGAGCTGCCCTTCATGGCCACTGAGAAGATCCTCATGGCCTGTGTCGAGCGGGGCCAAAGCCGTCAGGAAATGCACGAGGTGATCCGCGAGCATTCTGTGGCCGCTGGTTTGGCAGTGAAGGAGGAAGGCTTGGACAACGACCTGCTTGTCCGTCTGGCAGAAGATGAGCGCGTTCCCTTTTCGTTGAACGAGCTGGAAAAGCTGATCGGCAATTATCAGGAATTCACTGGCCGCGCCGCCCAGCAGACTGAGGAGTTTCTGGCTGAGGTGGTCGAGCCAGTGCTGACGAATTATCAGGATTTGCTCGGCGGCGTGGATGCCTCACTGAAGGTCTGACCGCCCTGCCCTTCTCCGGCCTCTATTGCTGCCATTCATTATGCATACATTGTTCCTCCGCATCAGAACCGACCGCATCAGCCTCTTCCGCTTTTTGCTTGAAGGCTACGACGGTCTTGCCGTGCTTTCCACCATCGATGTTCAGGAAGGGCTGGTCCGGCTCATTGTCCCAAAAGGCAGACACGCCGAGCTGTGGACGCTGCTGGCGGCAATATCGGGCGAACTGGCGCCTGCAAATTCAGATGAAACAGGATTAACGCAGGCGGCTCAGGCTGCTGAGTTTGTGCATGCAAATGAATAAAACTGTTTCCGTCATCATCCCTGCCTATAACCATGAACGCTTCATCGGCCCGGCTGTCGAGTCCGTCCTCAAACAGACGCACAGCCAGCTTGAGCTGATTGTGATTGACGACGGCTCCAAGGACGCGACCGGCGAGATTGTTCAGAGCTATGACGATCCCCGCCTGAGCTATTATCATCAGGAGAATCAGGATGCCTACAACACCATCAACCGTGGGCTGGGCTTGGCCAAGGGAGATTATGTCGCCATCCTTAATTCGGATGACATTTACACCACAGACCGGCTGGAAAAGCTGCTGGCTCTTCAGCAGGAGAGCGGCGCAGCCTGCCTGTTCAGCGATGTCGTGCCGATCTCTGACAGCGGCGAGGAATTCTCAGATCCGAATTTCGGCTGGAATGTCTGGCACAAGAAGAACAGGGACTGGTATTTTGCCTGCGGCGATTTGTACACCGCCTTTCTTAAGGGCAATTTCATGGTCACGACCTCCAATCTCTTCATGACCGCTGAAGCCGTGCGCACGGCAGGCAAGTTTTGCTCCCTGCGCTATCTGCATGATTACGATTATATCTTCCGCATGATGCTGGCCTTTCCCGGCCAAGTGCGTTATGTCCATGACCAGAAGCTGCTCTATTACCGCATCCACAGCGGCAACACCCTGAGCGAGGCGGCTGTGACCGGGCGGCTGCAAGATCTCGACGTGATTCATAAATACATGCTCGCCGCCTTGCCGGAGCAGCACAGGGGCCTTGCCGCCGCCGGAACCGCGCGGCTGCTGGAGCTGCGCGACGAGCTGGAGCAGGTGCGGGCCGAGCTGGCGGGCCGAGCCGAGCCGAGCGTCCGCGAGCGGCTGAAGCTGCTGCTGGCGGCGGTCAAATACAAGCTGCGGAAGAAGTTGGCCAAGCGGCCCTGAACCAAGGAGAAGAGCATGAACAGAAACGAGCATCTGCGCCGTCTGGCCCGGCAGGAGTTTGATCTGCTGGTGATCGGCGGCGGCATCAGCGGGGCCTGCATCGCCCATGACGCGGCCCTGCGCGGCCTCAGCGTGGCCCTGCTGGAACGGCGCGACTTCGGCGGCTTCACTTCCGCCGCCTCGTCCAAGCTGCTACACGGCGGCATCCGCTACCTGCCGCAGGCCCAGCTCTGGAAGGTGCGGGAATCAGGCCGGGAGCAGCGGATCATGCAGCGGTTGGCCCCGCATCTGCTGCGCTGGCTGCCTTTTCTCATTCCGACCGAAAAAGGCTCGTTCATGCAAGGCGCGCTGCCCTTGCAGGCGGCGATGCGCATCTACGGCCTCTGCCACTGCGGCTTCAGCGATCTGCCGCCGGGCGCGCCGCTGGGCGAGTTCCTGCCGCCTATCAAGGCAGTCCGCGTGGCGCCGCAATTAGCCAGCATCGCCAAGCTCAGCGGGGCGCAGGTGCTGAACGAGTCGCACATGCACAGCTCTGAGCGCATGACCTTGGCCTTCATCAAAACAGCGGC
This sequence comes from Candidatus Electronema sp. JC, assembly GCF_048287365.2. Classification (NCBI taxonomy): domain Bacteria; kingdom Pseudomonadati; phylum Thermodesulfobacteriota; class Desulfobulbia; order Desulfobulbales; family Desulfobulbaceae; genus Candidatus Electronema; species Candidatus Electronema sp. JC. The sequence continues at coordinate 34,649 of NZ_JBLWEM020000023.1, forward strand.
CAGCAACGGCGCGGCAGTCGCCAACTACGCTGAAGCGGTCAGCTATCTGAGCAGCCGGGACCGGGTGCGCGGGGTTGCGGTCAGAGACGCGCTCAGCGGCAAGGAATTTTCCGTCGCCGCCCGGATGACCGTCAATTCCTCCGGCCCGGCTGCGCAGTCCCTCAACCGCGCCTCGCCTTCGCTCCAGCTGCGGCTGCGCAAGGAAATCACCGGCTTTGCTCGCGGCGTGCATCTCGTCACCCGGCAGATTCACCCGGACTATGCCCTTGCCCTGACCACCCGCGAGAAAACAGAAGGCTTTGTCACGCGTGGCGGGCGGCATTTTTTCATCATCCCGTGGCGGGGCCGATCGCTCATCGGCACCACCAACACGCCCTTCAAGGGCGATTTCGACCAGCTGCGGGTGACTGCCGAGGATGTGGACGAGTTTCTCGCCGACATCAACGAGACGTTGCCGGATCTCGGCCTGCGCCGCGACGAGGTTTATTATGCCTACGTCGGCATTTACCCCCTGACTGTGCGCGTGATTGACCCGGAGAAATATCAGGCGGGCGGCGACTACCAGCTGGTTGACCACCACAGCAGCGACGGCGTGGCCGGTCTGATCACCGCGCTGGGCGCGAAATACACCACCGCGCGCGGCCTGGCGGAAAAAACGGTGGATCTGGCGGTGCGCAAGCTCGGCTGCCCGGCCTTTCCCTGCCGCACCGCCGTCACGCCGCTGCTCGAAGGCGGCATGACGAATCTTGCCGCCTTCATTGCCCGCAAGCAGGAGCAATACAGCGCGCTGCTGACCAAGGAGATGGCCGAGCATTTGATCCGCTATCACGGCACAGGGATTGACCGGGTGATGGAGACCGCCGCCGGAGATGCGGAGCTGCTCAAGCCGCTTTCGCCCGGCGTGTCAGTCTGCGCGGCGGAAGTGCTGCATGCGGCGCGGAAGGAGATGGCCGCGCATCTTGATGACGTGGTGTTCCGCCGCACCGGCATGGGCACCATCGGCTGCCCGGACGAGGCGGCCTTGAACCGCGCGGCGGCAATCATGGCTGCCGAGCTGGACTGGGACGAGCAGCGGACTGCGGCGGAAAAGGCGGCTGTGCTGGCCCGCTACGCGTTCCGCCAGCAGGTCAGTCCGGCATGAGCGGCGGCAAAGCGGCGATTGTCCATGTCGCGCCCACGCCTTTTTTTGCCGACCGAGGCTGCCATATCCGTATCCGCAACGAGATCGAGGCCCTGCGGCACAGCCAGCGGCGGGTGATCCTCTGCACATACCATCATGGCCGCGACATGGAGGGCTTAGACATCCGCCGCATCTGGCCGGTGCCGGGCTACACCAAGTTGGACGCAGGCTATTCGCCCTACCGCTTCCTTGCCGACGCGCTGCTGTTCATTCTCGTCCTGAAGACAGTCTGGCAGGAGCGGCCCATCCTTCTTCATTGTCATCTTCACGAGGGCGCGCTGATCGGCTGGGCGGTGAAGAAATGTTTGTTCTGGCGCAGGCTGCCGTTGATCATGGACATGCAAGGCAGTCTCTCCGGCGAGCTGACCGCATACCAGAGCTTCGGCGCGAATTCGCTGCCGCTGCGTTTGTTCAGGAACATTGAGGAACTGATCTGCCGGATGCCGGATTTCTTCCTCTGCTCGTCGCGGCGGAGCAAGGACTGCCTGCTGGAAGATTTCGGCGTGCCTCAGGAAAAAGTCCTGCTGCTGGAGGACGTGGTGCCGGACTCCTTCTTCGCCGCCGCGTCCGCCTGCCGTCCCCCGGAAGGGGTGATTCCGGCAGGCAGACGGGTGATCATCTACACTGGCTCGCTGCTGCCGGGCAAGGGGATGCAGCAGCTTTTGGAGGCGATGCGGCTGCTCTGCGCGGAGCACGGCGACCTCTTCTTCCTGCTGGCCGGATATCCGGCCGAGGCGGCGCGGAATTTTGTTGCCGCACATCATTTGGAGCAATGCTGCCTGCTGCCTGGCCAGTTCAGCTACGCCGAGCTGGCTGGCTGGCTGGCCTTGGGCGAGCTGGCGGTGGAGCCGAAGGAGGCTGACGCAGGCGAGGCCAGCGGCAAGCTCCTGCACTACATGGCCGCCGGGCTGCCGGTGGCCTGCTTTGACACCGCCAACAACCGCCACATGCTCGGTTCGTCCGGCTATTTCGCGCCATCGGGCGATGCCGCCGGGCTGGCCGCCGCCATTCAAGCCGCGCTGGACGACCGCGATGCAGCCCGCCGCCGGGGCAATGAAGGCCGCCGGGCCGTCCGCGACCGCTACTCCTCCGCCGCGCTGGGCCGGACGCTGCATCAGGTGTACAAAAATCTCGGCTGCGCTGTGCAGCCATCCGCAACAAGCAACAATGTCTGAGACACCCGCCTCCCGTTTCATCCGCATCGGCAAGGCCAGCGTCGGCTTGGTCGGTCTTGATGCCGCGTTGTACGTTGCCGCCCGCCAGCAGCTGGCTGATGCTGAAGCAGCGGACTTTCTCTTCGCGAAAATCAAAGAAGAAAACTACATCCCGCCCGGCTGCGAGGCGCAGTACCGCGAAGCCCTGCTGGCCGCTTGGCTCAGGCACTGCGGCGCGGAGGTCGGCGGCGGAGAGGGTTTAGTGATTCGCATCTTCGGCACCGGCTGCGTCAGCTGCAACCGCCTTTACACGATGCTGATCGAGCTGCTCGACCGGCTGGAAATCGCGGCGGACGTGGAGCAGATTTACGACCCGGACGAGATCGGGCGGCACGGCGTGACCAAAACCCCAGCCCTGATGATCAACGGCGCGATCAAATGCGCGGGCCTGCTGCCCTCTCCGGCGCAGGCCGAACTCTGGCTGCGCGGGCAGCTCTGAGCCGGGCCGTATTCTGTTGCAGAACTCCGCCTTGCAGGTATAATATTGCCCTGCGCAGGGCGGGCCGAGCGTCCGCCCGCTTCCTCAGATTTCTCCTGCCAGCGAGCCGCCATGATGGAACTGCCCCAGCCTAGCCGCGCTTTTCTCCTCCCCTGCACATTGACCGTCGCCAGCCTCTTCAGCGGTTTTTATTCGATGGTCGCCTCAATCAACGGTCATTTTTACGCCGCTGCGGTGGCGATCATCATCGCCGCCATCTTTGACGGCCTGGACGGCAGGGTTGCCCGGATGACTGGCTCCACCTCCAATTTTGGGATGCAGCTGGATTCGCTCTGCGACATGGTCTCTTTCGGCGTGGCGCCGGGCTTGCTTGCCTATCTCTGGGCGTTGAAACCCTATGGCCGCTACGGCTGGCTGGCCGCCTTTCTTTATGTCGCCACAACCGCCCTGCGTTTGGCCCGCTTCAACACTCTCGCCGCCGCGCCGCCGCAGCCGGAGAAGCAGAAGAATTATGATTTCGTCGGCCTGCCGTGCCCTGCCGCCGCCGGAGCCGTGGCCACAGCGGTGATGTTTTCCCGCCACTTGGGCGCGGAAGGCACGGTCCGGCACATCTCCATCCTGCTGCTGGTCTATCTGCTCTCCTACCTGATGATTTCCAACCACCGCTACCGGAGCTTCAAGAAAATCCACATTCCCCGCGAGCGGCGTTTTCATGCGCTGGTCGGCATTATTCTCATCTTGGTGGTGCTCGCTTCCGAGCCGCCGGTGACGCTGTTCATCGCCGCCCTCAGCTACGCCGCCTCCGGGCCGCTGCTGGAGCTGTACGGGCTGATGCGGCGGAAAAATCAGCCGCCGCCGTCATCAGACAGCGGAGCGGCCTGAGCGATGCGCATTACCGGCGGCGCAGCGCGAGGCCGCAGCATCAGCGGGCCGAAACCTGGCTGCACGCTTATTCGTCCCACCAGCGACCGCGTGCGCGAGGCGCTCTTCAGCATCATCGCGGCGGAAATTCCCGGCAGCGCGGTGCTGGATTTGTACGCAGGCACCGGCTCTTTCGGCTTGGAGGCTTTGAGCCGGGGCGCGGCGGCGGCGGTCTTTGCCGATCTGTCGAAAACATCCTTGCAGCTTATTCAGGACAGCCTCAGCCGCTGCGCCGCCGGAGCCAATGCCGCGCTGCTTCAGCTCGATTTGTCTAAGCCTGACAGTCTCGTCAAATTGAAAAACCGCCTGCCTGCTGGAATGCGCTTTGATCTGATCTTTCTTGATCCGCCCTATGAAAAAAATCTAGCGGAAAAAACTGCGGCGGCAGCGGCGGAAAGCGGCTTGTTGCAAGAAGGCGGTTTGCTGATTGCTGAGGAGCGCAAAAACGCCCGCCTGCCTGAGCGGTGCGGCAGTCTGTCGCTGACTGATCAGCGCAGCTACGGCGAAACCGGCCTCTGGTTTTACCGGCGGACAGAGGAGCTGGCGCAATGAGCATCGCCATTTATCCCGGCACCTTCGATCCGATCACCAACGGGCATATTGACATCATCACCCGCTCGCTGCGGATATTCGAGCGCGTGGTTGTCACCATTGCTCTCAATCCCTCCAAAAACCCGCTCTTCAGCTTGGAGGAGCGGATCAGCATGATTCAGCAATGCTTTGCGGCTAATGAGCGCGTGGAGGTTGACACGGCCAGCGGTTTGATCGTGAATTACGCCGTGCGCAAAAACGCCTGCGCCATTATTCGCGGCCTGCGGGCGGTCTCTGATTTTGACTACGAACTCCAGCTCGCCCTGATGAACCGCAAGCTGGAGCGGCGGGTGGAAACGGTTTTCCTCATGACCGGATTCCGCTGGATTTACATCAGCTCATCAATCATCAAAGACGCGGCGCGGCACGGCGGGGACATCAGCGGCATGGTTCCGGCGCATGTCTTGGCTGCGCTGAAGACGAAGTTCGGGCATTGAGGAAAATGCCTGGGCGAAATATTTTTCGCCCCTACCAAAACATCATCGGCCAACGTAGGGGCAAAAAATCTTTTGCCCTTGTTGGATGCTGCCTTTTTGCTGGCATTGCCGGGGCGAAGAAATTTTCGCCCCGGCAATAAACCCTTACAGCACCACCATCACGCTGTTGCTCGGCAGGCTTTCGCCTGATCTGTTGACAGCGGTAACGCAATATTCCAGCTCTTTGCCGCGCTTCTGATTTGTCAGTTCCGCCTCAACGCCGGTCAGCGTGTGCACCGGTGTCCATTCCTCGTCGTCGCCCCGTCCCCGCCGTTTGATGACAAAATAAGCGGCGGGGCCGCCGTCAGCAGCAGACCGCTTCCAGCGCAGGCTCACTGCGCCCGGACTTTGCCGGACAACCTGAAAATTCAGCGGCTGGCCAGGCGCGGCAATCGGCGAAGGCGGCATCCGTCCGCTCCAGCCAATCTGATTCAGCTTTGCGTCATCGCCGTTCACCGCATATTCGGCATAGTTCAAATCCGCCCGCATTCCGCCAGTCAGGGTCTCTTTTTTCGTGCGCTTGGTTTGCGTGGCCTGCTCCGCCGCAGCGTATGCCGCAACTTGGGAATTGCTTGCGCCGACAAATTCATCCAAGAGCGCTTGCAGCTGGGCTGCTGGAACTGGCGGCGCAGGATAATCGGCATTTTCCGTCATGCCGCTGATCATCGTTTGCGCCAGCTGTATGATGCCTTCTTCTGTTTTCGGGAACTCCGCCATGATCCAGCCTCCTGTGATATATCCGCTGTTTCTCTGCGACACAGCAGCGGCCAGCCCGTTGCCGCGCACAGCACTTGCACGATACGCCGCTGAATGCAATAATGCAAGATGTTTTTTGCTGTTGCAGAACGAGACGGTCTGCTCTGCCTCGCATTATCATGCAGAGAAGCGCATTACGGAAAGCTCTGTATCAGCAGGCCGATGATTCATGCAGCGGCTTTATGGGCAGTGTGGCGCGGCAAGGAGCTTGGCAGCAACGTGCCGAATCAATCAGCACGGTGAAAATCTCCGCAGCGGTTCATCGAGTTCAGCAGCGAGGCAATTCTGAGCGCGTCAAGGCGATGCGGAATGCGGCGAGGCGATGCGGAATGCGGCGAGGTGTTTTCTGGAGGGATACTGCGGGAGGTTCGGCGTTGCGCTGTTGGTCAGGAAGGAGAGGCACTGCTGCGGGCGAAAGAAAGACGCTGGACTATTTGCCTAAACCATCCAGCCATTGCTGCACTTCCTTGGCGTTTGGGTGCCCCATTTCCTTAAATAGATGCAGGCCTTTTTTCCACATCTCTTCCGCTTGCGCCAAGTTTCCGCGCTTTTTACATACACTGCCCAGATTGGCGTATTGATTCGCCGTTGCTTCTTTCATCCCTAACGCCTCGCTGATTTCAAGGCTCTTCTTGTACATCTCCTCCGCCTGCGCTAAGTCTCCGCGTATTAAATGCACATTGCCCAGATTGCCGTAAGACTTTGCCATGCCTTCCTTGCTGCCCAAGACTTCATGCAGTACCAGAGCTTTCTTGTGCATCTCCTCCGCTTGCGCCAAGTTTCCGCGCTTTTTACATACACTGCCCAGATTGGCGTATTGATTCGCCGTTGCTTCTTTCATCCCTAACGCCTCGCTGATTTCAAGGCTCTTCTTATACATCTCCTCCGCCTGCGCCAAATCCCCGCGCTTTTTATATATCAAACCCAGACTGGTGTAATTCGCAGCCATGTCCTCCTTGCTGCCCAAGGCTTCATTGAGCACCAGAGATTTTTTATACATCTCCTCCGCCTGCACCAAGTCGCCGCGCGTGGAATACACAATGCCCAGATTGCCGTAATTCAGTGCCATGCCTTCTTTGCTGCCCAAGGCTTCATTGAGCGTCAGAGCTTTCCTGTGCATCTCCTCCGCCTGCGACAAGTTGCCACGTGTGAAATATACACTGCTCAGATTGGTGTAATCCGCCGCCATGCCTTCCTTGCTGTCTAAGGCTTCATTGAGCGTCAGAGCTTTCCTGTGCATCTCCTCCGCCTTGTCCAAGTCTCCGCGTGTATAATATATATTGCCCAGATTGCCGTAATTCGCCGCCATGCCCTCCTTGCTGCCCAAGGCTTCATGAAGCACCACAGCTTTGCTATACATCTCCTCCGCCTGCGACAAGTCGCCGCCTGTGAAATACACATTGCCCAGATTGCCGTAGTTGATCGCCATGCCTTCCTTGCTGCCCAAGACTTCATTCAGCACCAGAGATTTTTTGTGCATCTCCTCCGCCTGCGCCAAGTCCCCGCGTGTTGCATACACAAGGCCCAGATTGCCGGTGGCTGCTGCCTGCCATTTTTTCGTGCCGCCCAAGGCCAGCACCTTGCGATATGCCGCTTCCGCCTGCGCCAGCTCCCCTGTACGGCTCAACAAATGCCCAAGCCGATTCCAGCCGTCAGGATTGTCCGGGTCAAGCTCTGCGGCCTTTTGGTAGGCAACAAGCGCTTCCTTGGGATTGTTCATGTAAGCCAACGCGCCCAAGTGCCGGGCTGCCGCCGCCGCTTCTTTGTTCGCAGCGCGGCCTTGCGCCTCTTTTGTTTTCAGCACCTCAGCAAAAATAGCCTCGGCCTGCTTGGCATCGCCACGCTGCAAGGCTTGCAGGGCTTCATCAATGCGGCGGCCAGGCGCATCAGCTTTCGACAGGGCGGTAATGGCTTTGGTCAGGGCTTTGATCTGCTCGTTCTTCGTGGCCAGCTCGCCTTGCAGTGGCTCCATCAGCTTTTCCGCCAGCTTTGCCGCGTCAACGGGCGGAATCTTTGCCACGTAGCTTTTCCACGCCTCCAAGCCCACTCCCGCCAGCAGCAAGGTCAAGGCCAGCCAGAAGCCGTAGCGGAGAAAGAGCCGGATGATCAGGCCGCTGTCTTTCTTGTCCACTTGAGACAGCAAGCCGGATTTTATCAGCTGCCAGTGAATCCCGTAGGCGAGCAGCAGGACAAAGCCGATCAGCACCAGCGGGCTGCCAGCAAGATGCGGAGCAATTTTTTCAAACCAAGCGTAGTTCATGCGCAGCCTCCTTGGGCGTTGAAGTTCTTGTCCGCAGAATTTCATATAATGCCGCCGCGCTGTCAAGCGGAAAAAGACAGCAGGCGCACGCCGCTTGCGCGGGCCGCCTGCATGAAGAATCAGCTTGTTTGCTGCGGTTTCGTGCTATATAGTAAACTTTTTGCACAACGCCAGCGGAGCAAAAGATTTTCTGCCCCCTGCCTGTCAATGTTTTCGTCCTTGCCGCCGCAATTGCTATGTCTTGCCCTCATGCCTCCTCCGATGACCGCCGCAGCGTGCTGACAGCTGTTCTCCGCTGGACTGCCGCTCTTTCCGGCTTGGCGCTGATTCATCCCCTGCTCAAGTTCACCGGCTTCACGGTCAAACCAAAGCCGCGTTATGTGAAGGTCGCGGCTCCGCTGCCGCGCAGCGGAGTGCACGCCGAGCGGGAATTTTTCCTCTTTGCCTCGCCGGACCGGCAAACGGCTTGGGCGGTTTCGCGCACCTGCACCCATCTCGGCTGCCGGGTGAATTTTTTGGAAGACAAACAGATGATTGAGTGCCCCTGCCACCAGAGCCGCTTCAGCCCGCAGGGCCTGCGGCTGGCCGGACCTGCGGAGAAAAACCTGCCCGCGTTTCCAGTGGAGCTGCAAAAAGATGAGACCGGCGCAGTGACCGGCTATGTGGTGACGATTTGATGGCTGGTCAGCTCGCGGCACTGCAAAGCTGGCTTTTCTCCCTGCGCTGGGGCGGCCACGCCCTGATCAGCCTCTATATTTCCGCGCTGTCCGGCTTGGTGCTCGGCTTGCAGTACAACCCGGCGGAGCCGTTCTATTCCACCGCGACCATCCAGTTAGTCATCCCCTTCGGCACCTTTTGGCGTTCGCTGCACTACTGCTCCAGCCAAGCGTTTTTTTGCCTGCTGCTCATCCATTTGGCCTTGGTCATCGGGCGGCGCAGCGGCCAGTTTTCTCAAGCGGACTGGCTGCGGCTGACCGCCAGCGCGCCGGTCGCCCTGAGCCTGCTTTTCACCGGCTACATTCTGCGCGGCGATGCGACCGGAGAAGCTGCTGGAGCAATTGCGGAAAACATCGCGCTCTCCATTCCGCTCTTCGGCCAGCCGCTGAACAAATTGCTGCTCGACATTGGCGCGGCGGGCCTGCGGAAAATTTACCTGCATCACGCGGTCGGACTGATGCTGCTGGCCGCATTCTGCCTTTGGCCGCATCTCCGCCGCTATGGCGCGCTATGGCGCAATCATCTGCCGCTGCTTCTGCTGCTGCTTGCCGCAGCGGCCTTCGTAAAAATTCCTCTTGAGCCGGAACGTTTCGGTCTGCTGCGCATCGCCGGGCCGTGGTTTTTCATCGGAATGCAGGAGCTGCTGCGCCATCTGCCCGCCTTCTGGGCCGGAATCGCGCTGCCTGCCGCACTGATCGGGCCGCTGCTTTTGCTGCCTGCGGCAGGCCGGGCCAGAAGCTGGTGCCTTGCCGTCATCGCAGCTTGGCTGCTCGCCTACGCCGCCTTCACTTGGCTGGGCTGGAGATCATGATTTTTCACCACGAGGTCAATGCCATGAGCAAATTTTCCCCGTTCACCTGCGGCGTGCTCACCTTGAGCGACAAAGGCTCGCGCGGCGAGCGGCAGGACACCGCCGGGCCGCTGCTCCAAGAGCTTCTGGCTACGCAGGGCTTCATTGTGGCCGCCAGCGCGGTCATTCCTGATCAAGAAGAGCTGATCGTCGCCACGCTGACCGAATGGGCTGACCAGCGGGGGCTGGATCTGATCGTCACCACCGGCGGCACCGGAGTTTCGCCCAGCGACCGCACGCCGGAGGCAACCCGCCGGGTGATTGAGCGGGAGGTGCCGGGGCTGGGCGAGGCCATGCGCCAAACCAGCCTCGCCAAAACCGTGCAGGCGGTCTGGTCGCGGGGCATCGCCGGGGTACGCGGGCAGTGCCTGATCATCAATCTGCCCGGCAGCGAGCGGGCGGCGAAAGAAAACTTGGAGGCCGTGCTGCCCGCCTTGGCGCATGGCCTGCGCAAAATCAAGGGCGATTCGGCGGACTGCGGCCAGTCCTGCTGATCATATAGAGCAGTTTCGGGTCATGTGCTGCGAAAATTGTGGAGGCGGCAGCCGCGCCACGATTATTTGACAAAAAAATCCTGAGAGGAAATATGAAAACGAGAACAATTTTTGCATCGATCGCTGCTTTTTCATTTGGTTTTACTGTTGGGGCTTTTGCCGCCGACTCTGCAACGCAACCAACTATCCAGATAATTGAGGCATCTGGCAACCTGGAATCAAAATACGACGTTGGTTGTATCGGTATGGATAAAGTGGAGAGCAAATACACCCCAACTGATCTCTACAAGTCTATGTCGAAGTGTGTTGACTCAGAAATGTATGAAAAAGGTGCCTTCCTTTTCGCAATTGCAGGAACATATGGACGTTTTGATACTTTTCGGGTAGTAGACAAGACAGCCCATCAAGCAGTAGATGTTGCCTTTATGCAGGCATTAGGTGCATTGGATGAAAGCAAACGAGTCGAATTCCAGAAAAATATAAAGGAGATACTTGGCAGTCCAGAAGGTCTTGCAGTAGCTTGCAGGGAGATCGTGCGAATTGGGGTGCCGGATTATTATCCTCGTTACATGATTCAACACGGCATGGGTGCATTCACAAAAAGAGGCGATGGTGAAGAATTAGCAAAGGACTTCGACACAAAGGCTGCGTGGAAGAAATCACTTGACACTTATTTACACTGCCCAATCATTTGACGCTTCTACGTAAGCGAACATGCAATACAGCATCACCAATGGCGGCATTGTCCTTCTCATGGTCACTGTCGCCCTGATTGGCGGCATGATCTTCGGCGCGGAATCGCAAATTCTCAGCAACGGCTTTCTGGTCATCCTTGGCTATTTTTTCGGCCAGTCGTCCTCGAAAAACAAATAGGAGTTACGCAGTTGGTAAAAATCAGTTAACCTATCAGGATGAATAAATCCAAAGTAAGTGAGTACGATTATATTAATTTTTTAATCGGCACTCAGCGAGTTTATAGCAGCGCCGAAGCGGAGCGGGTCAGTCCTG